>JADZAX010000074.1 GCA_020852405.1 Verrucomicrobiales bacterium | reverse complement strand
GTTCTCTGGGAGAAGCGCCGGAAGCTGCTCGAAGGCGGCGTGGACCTCCAACAGCAGGTTCGCGACGAGATCGATCCCTCGATCCTCGAGCGTTTCAGCACGACCCAGCGTGTCCGCAGCTACCCTGATCCGTTGGTTTTCTGGGCCTTTCCTTTTCAGGTTTCCCATGACGATTCATCCTGCGCGCATGCCGTCTCACAGGTGCAGCAATGGGCCGCCCAGCAGGGCTTACCCGTCCCTTCGGCAAGCACCGCCAGTTACTGCGATGCTCGCGGGGCGCTGCCCGAGGAGATGCTCCGCGCCGTCCATCGCTCGCTGTGCGGGCAACTCGATGCGAACCTCCCCGAGAGCTCCCGCTGGCGCGGATTGCGCCCGCTGGTGGAGGACGGCACTTCCGCCCAGATGCCCGACACGGAGGCCAATCGAGCCTCCTGGCCCTGCCCACCGGCTCAGAACGAGGGCTGCGGCCTGCCCGTCATCAAGCTCGACGGACTCATCGACCTGAGTCATGGGGGCCTGCGCGACTTCGCGCACTGCGATCTGAACACCAGCGGGCTGTGCGCTCACCAGAAGCTGCAGGGCGAATACATCAAAGAAAGGGATGTCCTCATCGCGGACCGTCTCTACAGCGGCTACGAGATCATCGCCGGACTTCGCCAACGAGGCGCGCACTTCATCGGGCGCACCCATCAATCCCGCAAGATCGACTTCCGCAAGGGCCGCCGGATCGGCCCGGACGAGAGGATCGTCGTCTGGAACAAGCCCCGCTATGCCCCGAAGGGAAGCCGGCTCGACGCGGCCGGATGGGAGGCGCTGCCCGCCTCGTTGGAAGTGCGGCTCATTCGCTGCCAGGGACCGGACCGCCAGGGCAAAGTTCGGGTCCGCTACGTGGTGACCACCCTACTGGACCACGAAACCTATCCCGCCGAGGAAGTCGCTTCCCTATACCTGCATCGCTGGGAGATCGAAGTGCGCTTCCGCGACATCAAGACCACCCTGGGGATGGAGTTGTTGAGGACAAAATCTCCCGAGTTGATCCTCAAGGAAGTGCTCATGCACATGATCTTCTACAACCTGATCCGCCTTCTGATGCTAAAGGCCGGGGTCGTCCATGGAGTCAATCATCGGCGCCTGAGCTTCCGTGGAACCCAGCAGGTGCTACAAGTCTGCCGGGAGGGGTTTGTCGGCCTCGGCGAGCGTCCCATCCTGCGCGAGCGCCAAACGGCAATCATGTGGGAGAGAATCGCGGAGCGCAGCGTGGTCGAACGCCCGGGCCGCAACGAGCCTCGACGCGTCAAACGAAGGCCCAAATGCACCCAATGGATGCAAAAGCCCAGACACGAATACTTCGAGCATTTCCGGACCGAAGACTCTCCACGGAAAATCCTCGACGAAGTGGCTTAACCGAGTGCCATTCCTCTTAGAACAGTGAGGTTGTCATAGATGAATTCGACAAGCTGGCATGATTCCAAGTTGTTGTTACCGTGGTTTTTGTTTCACCCCTCAAACACACCCTTCCAAAGCCCCTCCAGCTCCGCCACGATCTTTGTCGCAGGCGTGCCCGCATACCCTTCGGTGTCGAGCAAGATCTTTTCAGAGGGAGACTCCACGGTGATGTGCGGAGTGCCCTCGACCCGGTAGCGCTCCTTAAGCGCTTCGATCATGTCGCGCTCGAAGAAGGTCATCGCGCCGTAGGTGGTAATGTCGAAGACGACGAGGACGACCTTGTGCTTCGCAAAGGCGCGGAACTCAGGGGTGGCGAGTACTCCCTTCTGAAATGCGGTGCAGTGCGGGCAGGCGCTGCTTGCAAAAATCGTTACGACGAGCCGCTTTTCCGCAGCAGCCCTTACTATCGCCTTGGCGTGTGTCTCCTCGGTGGGAAGCTCGTCCACGAAATCGACTGCCGTCACATTGGGGGCCTTTTCAGGATCGGGAAGTGGGGTCGAGTCCTCGGCGGAAAGTGCATAAGGTGAAACGGACAGCAGGAGTGTGCAAAGAGTCTTGGAGAAAATGCTTTTCATGAATTTGGGTTCCGGATGGGCAGGTTCAGAATCGTAGTATCACGGGAACCGGGAAGCAAGCCCTTTCCCTCCTGTCTCAGGGGGCATGGATAAGCCACAGATCCCGATTGACGGAGCGTCTTCCGGGTCTATCTCCATATCTGTTATGAACGCTCCATCCGACCACCGGATACGACTCTTTCTCGCCTTTTGCCTTGGGCTGATCGGCGCCGTCGCTGCTGTGGCCTCTGTCTACGCCACTCCCGCCCGCGGCGCGTCGACGCTGAGTTGCGGCCTCGAGGCCCTTTCCTGCGATGTCGCCCTGACGAGCCGCTTTTCCAAATTTGGCGGTATTCCGCTGGGAGTTTTCGGTCTTTTCTACTTCTCCTTCTGGACGCTCAACCTCCGGGCTTTCCAGCGTACCGGCGACGGAATCTACCGCGCCGTTTTTTCCTGGGTGACCATCATCGGCGCGATGGTTTCACTCACCCTCGGCTTGATCATGTTTTTTGTCCTTCGGGCCCCATGCCTTTATTGCCTTCTCAGCCACGCGTCGAACTTGATTTCGGTCGCCTTGCTCTGGTCCGTTTTCTCTTGGAAACCGAAAATTCGATGGGCATCGGGGCACGTCTGGCATTTCCTGGCACTCACCTCGATCTCCATCCTTGCGGCCCTGTCTCTCGGTCTGGCGGACCGGGTACGAACACTCGAAGCGACTTTAGAAGCCTCGAAACGAACCCTCTGGTAACCACTTTCATTATTCCTGCCTCCGAGAATGACCATGCCCAGTCCCCCTGCCCTGCTACCGGTCCGTCGGCAATGGATCGTCGCGATCACGCTTGGTGAAGCGGAAACCCGCGCGGAGGTTGCCGAGTCTGCGGTCGAATTCCTCAATCAGCCTTTGTCACCGGGCGATCTCACTCTGGCAATCGAAGCGATCAAGGAAGAACTCACACCGAGAGTGCGTGGCGACCTGGCCTACTCGCTGGTTCCCGATCAGGTGCACCGAGCCATCGGGGAGTCGCTCTGCGGGAGAGGCCATTCCCATCACCTCGTCGTCCCCGGGGAGAAGAGCCTTTGCCTCTCGGGCGATCTCGGAGTGATCTGTTCCAAGGCTGTCACGCTCAATGTTCCGCCCGTCCGG
>JADZAX010000073.1 GCA_020852405.1 Verrucomicrobiales bacterium | reverse complement strand
TCCGGAGGCAGATAGAGAAAACCCGCAGGGCCTTTTCCTTCCCAACTGGGAGGGGTGAATGCCACCCGCCGACCCGCCGCGGGCGGCCCATCACTCACCGTTGGGATGGTCAGATCGGGAGGAATGTCCAGCAGGTTGGGCAACTCGGCGGCGGGCAAGCTCCAACACACCATGAGAAACAGGGCGCCGGGGCGCCACCAGGATTGATGAGAGAAAGCAGTCATACCAGGTCCGGTCATGGCTCCCCTTCCGGAAGCGCGTTCAGAGTGTAATAGGCCTCGGGGTGGAGCAGGCGTTTGGCCTGGGGATCCCTCACTCCCGGGAGATGCAGTTCGTGAAGGTAGCCTTCGCGCAATCCTTCGCAGCGGAGCCGCACTTCCAGACCGTCGGCACTGACTTCGGCCGCTTTAACAGCAACAGGAGCCAGTCGGATCTCGTCACTGCCATAGGTGCTGTGATACTCCCAGGTGTAGCTTGTCATCGCATAGGCATCGGGTCGTCCCGCAGCCCCCGGATCCACCGGACGGGTGAACCGGAGCACGAATCCGTCGGGCCGGGCGGACATGGAGACGATGTCGAAAGGGACTTCACCGGTCCAGACCAGCCGTTCCAACCCGAAACTGCGCGTGCCGAGAGAATTCCAGCCCCGATTGGATTCGCCGACCACCAGGGAGCCATCGGAAAGAAAATCCAGATTCAACGCCGCGCACTGCAGCCCGGAGCGAAAATGAAAACAGGCCCCCTGATATTCCCCTCGGACTTTCTCCAAAAAGACCCGGCTGATGAATGACATCGTGAACTCCCCGATGAACATCTGCCCGGCATAGGGGCCGAACCGGCCTGCCGTGCGGTCGCAGCGCAGCCCGGTCGTGCTCATCCCCATCTTCACATAAGGGAACCACACCGCCGGTGGCTGATACCCCGGGATCAGGTTTCGGGCCTCGGCGACAGTGATCTTTTCCGGCAGTTTGCCGGGATCTTTCACGGGACTTTCCGGGCGCCGGACATCCCTCAGTGACTCGGCATGGCCAAAAAACACGCCTTCCCGGAGATGGAGCAACGGATTGGTGCCCCACCAGTTGCCCTGTTGATCCGTCACAAAGACATCGCCGTCAAGGTTTGTTCCCAGTCCCATGGGGGAGCGCAATCCCGCCGCGGCCGGACGCAGGGGACCGTCCTTCGGTTTGACCATGGCCCAGCCGCGCCAGCGGAAGTCCTTCTCATACCGCTCCGCCACCGCCTGCCCCTGTCCCATGCTCTGGTTCAGCGTCAGCCAGAGATTGCCCTGGGCATCGAAAGCCGGCCCATAGGCATACTCATGGTAATTCCCCGAGACACCCCAGCCTTTGGCCACCGTGAGGTAGGCATCGGCCACGCCATCGCCGTCGGCGTCCTCCAACCGGGTGATTTCCGAACGCTGTGAAGTATACAGGGCCCCGTCATGCCAGGTGAGGCCACACGGCTCATGGAGTCCGCTGGCGAAGCGGTGCCAGTGATAATCCGCAGCCCGGTCGGACTCAAGCAGCGGATTTTCCAGGATCCAGACTTCGCCCTTGCGGATGCCCACCGCGAGACGCCCATCGGGCAGGGCACAGACGCCGGACGCCTCCAGCCGGAGATCGGACGGCATGGGATAGGTGTGGAGGCGGTAGGTGGCGGCCTCGGCGGCGGACTGTTCCCGCGCCGCGCCCGCCGCTTCAGGACCGGTGATGTTTTCCTGGGCGTTCACCAGGGCCGGAGCCGCCAGGAACAGAAGAACAAAGGGAAAAGGATTCCGGAAGGTCACGGCTCCACAGTAAGCAGAATGTTCCCGCGAGTAAACCCGGAGGATTCACGGTTCCGCCTTGCCGGGTCATCCCGGCCCCAGGCTGGGGACAGGCCCCTCTCAGCGGCAACTGGCGCAGCCGGAACCGCAGCAACCCGGCTTCAAGGCCAACGCGGAAGGCGCGACGGCAAGACCTCCCTTGGAAGTGCACCGTAGCTCGGAGGGCATGGCCAGTCCGACGGCGTAGACCGCATCAATCGTCTCATCCAGCGGAATGTGGTTGATGTATCCGCCCAGAACCAGGTCCGCATTGACGAAAGCGCTCGCCGCGGCGGCCCCGTTACGGGTGTGGCAGGGGATGTCCGACGGAACCGAAGCTCCACCAAAGCCACCACAGCCTTCGCACCCGCCCCGCCTGACGGATCATACGCTCCGCAACCGGTCCGGTCACGCCTGATTTGAGAGGATGGACTTCCGCCGGCTTTTGGCGCAAACCCGTCCCAGTTTTTCCTTCCTCAGGAATGCCGGATCCCGCACCATCGGAATCATGAAAACCGGGCTCACACTGGGATGGCTTCTAGGACTCGCGGCGGGCGGCGTGGCCCTTGCCCAGCCCCCCCCCACTCCTTCCGGCGGGCCGGCCACCCCCGACCATCGGCGCACGGATTGGTGTCCCGCCCCCACCCCGACCGGTCCGCCCGGCATCATCCAGACCCCGGCGGACTGGGAACAACGCCGTGCCGCCATTCTGCTCG
>JADZAX010000072.1 GCA_020852405.1 Verrucomicrobiales bacterium | reverse complement strand
GGGCCGCCCCGCCCCGGGATTCCACGGGGGGCGGCGCCCTTCCATCAGTTCGTGGACGGTACGCAATTTCCACCAATAATCCCATAGATCCTTCAGATAGCCCCGGGTCTCCGCTTCGCTACGGTCGAAATGTTCGGCCTCCAAGTATCCTGAAATGCCGAAACACAAGGCTTCGATGATGGGCGGCGGCTGCCTGGAAAGCACCGTGTCGACGGGCAACCGCTGGGCGAGGGAAAACATCGGCAGTTTGTTGTGACGGTAGCCGAGCGCTTCCGCGCAACCACAAAACAATGCTTGGCTGGTGGAATGGGATCGGCCCAAAGCGGCCCACCGTTCGGCCTTGCGCTGCAACCGATACTGGGCGGCGGAACAGAGCAGGGTATTGAGACGCTCCGCCGAAAATTCCCGCAAGGGAGCGGCACACCGCCCGAGACGGGCCTCGGGGAGCCGCCCCCACCAGGGAGGCCGGCCATCCGCCAGCGAGGGATCCAACTCCACCTGGGTGACCTGGCGGTGGTCAGCAGTGCGGGTGAACCAAGTCCCGTCCGCAGGCCGGTGGAGATGGACATGCAGCACCACTCCATCGAATGACGGATTGGTTGAGTGACCATGAGACTCCCAACCGGTGGCCTCCAGATCCATTTCAATATCACCGGTCATCAGGGTTCCATCGACCCTCACCGCGGCCTCGGTAAAATCCGGCCCCGCCCCAAGATTCCAGTGCCCGAATTGCACGATCTCCACGGCCTTTCCATCCGTGGAGGTGAATTGTCGTCCCAACTCGCCGGAAAACCATCTGGCCTGCCAGGCCAGTTCATCACTCCGTCCGGAGGATTCCTCCCAACGGTCCCTTTCCGCCACTTGGGACCTTGGCAGGACGGGAAAGACCATCCGGCAAAATGCTGCGTAGCGATCCGCGCCACCAGCCCAACGGTGATCCTTGGCACTCACTCCTCAGACCCGATTTCGAGTTCCAACCCGTCATGAGCCAATTGGACGCCCATTGGCAAAGCAGGTCCCACCTCGCGAAAATCCATCTCACAGGAAAAATGCGTCAACCACGCCTGACGCGGAGCCACTGCGGCCACGATTTCCACCGCCTCACTGATCGACAAATGCGTCGGATGTTCCCGAGGGCGCAGGGCATCCAGCACCAGCACTTCCACGCCGCTGAGCAAGGCCAGACTCTCCTCCGGCACCACTTTGGCATCGGGAATGTATGCAAGCAGCTTGCGGTCATCACGGGAAAAGAGGTAACCGATGGTTTCGACCCGCCCATGAATGACAGGGATCGGGGTGACAAGAAAATCCCCCAGCAAAAACGATCCGATCACTGGCCGGGGGTCCGGCTTAAAATATCCCGGATAGCGGTGTTCCCCGTCGAAGGCAAAGGCAAAGGCCCGGTGCAGGAAGTCCAAGGTGGCAGCGGTGGCGTGCACTGGCAGGCTCGCCCCTGCTCCGAGTGTGAAACGCCGCAGATCGTCGAAGCCCATGACATGGTCGGTATGGGCGTGGGTGAAGAGGGCGGCATCGAGATGCCGAATCCCGGCCCTCAGGCACTGGGATCGGAAATCGGGCCCTGTGTCGACGACCCAGGAAAGACCACCCGATCGAAGCCAGATGGAAGAACGGAACCGCTGATTGATCGGATCGTTGGAGCGGCAGACCGGACAATCGCAACCAACCGACGGGACGCCGATCGAAGTCCCGGTGCCCAGGAAGGTCAACGTCAGGGGGGGTGACTCGCGCATTCTCCCAACCAACACCCTCGTCCGCAGGTCGCAAGCAGGCTTTGCAGAGAATTCTTACTCCATCTCGCCACCGAGGAAGGCGGTCGCCGGAAATCGGAGAAACCAGGGAGCCCACCCCAGGCGACTGACAGACCGGATCCCTCCCCGCACCAGACCGCGCCTCCACGATCCAGGCAGCGGGGCTCTGAATCCTGAGGCCACGGCAGCGGTGATTCCGACCGATTTCGCATTTGCAGAGCGGCGCTGGCTCTCATAGGTGGCGAGAAGCTGCGCAAACTCCCCGCCTTGCGGCACCATGCCTCCCAGTGCCACCGCATCAGCGACCGCCATGTTGGCTCCCTGTCCTCCGGCCGGGCTCGTGGGGTGAATAGCGTCGCCTAGGAGAAAGGCCCCCCTCCCCCCATAAGTTTTGGCATGCCCCCAATCACGAACCACCGCCGTGGGGACTTCCTCCGCTCGGGCCACGAAATCGACAAAATCAGGGAGGCGATCCAAACAAGTCTGCCACAATGTCTCCTCTCCCACCGCTGCACGGATGACCGGATCCACCAGAATCATT
Organism: Verrucomicrobiales bacterium; assembly: GCA_020852405.1. Taxonomy (GTDB): domain Bacteria; phylum Verrucomicrobiota; class Verrucomicrobiia; order Verrucomicrobiales; family DEV007; genus JACKQE01. The sequence continues at coordinate 224 of JADZAX010000072.1, read as the reverse complement.
CCCGCCCCCCCGCCACCGGGGGACTGGGGCATGACCATGGCCCCGGCAATGCCGGGAAGGCCCGGAGCCGCCCAGAGGCGGGCCTCATCGGGCGGGAAACTGGCCGGCCAAAGGACCGGGAAACAGAGGAAATCAAGGGGAAACGACCGGGCGTCAAAGCGAATGCCGGCGGCCTCACGCACGCGGGAACCGGAACCATCGTCCCCCACCACCAGATCGGCCCG
>JADZAX010000071.1 GCA_020852405.1 Verrucomicrobiales bacterium | reverse complement strand
TCTTCCGGGCTTTTCCGTTTCTTGCGCATAACCTGACCGATGCCTGACACCGCCACTGAAGAACACCCCCTCCTCGATCCTGCCGGGATCGCTGCCGCAGTGGACCGTTTGGCGGCGGAGATTCTGGCACAGCGGGGTTCCGAGCCCCTCGTTCTGGTGGGCGTTTACACCCGCGGCCTGACTCTGGCGAACCGCCTTGCCTCCATTTTGGCCACTCAAGGGATCACCTGTCCCGTGGGAGCGATCGATGTGTCCCTCTACCGCGACGACCTCGATGACCTGGCGGGAACTCCCCGGCTGGAGAGCACCGAATTTCCGGTTTCCTTGGATGAAGCCCACGTCGTGCTTTGTGACGAGGTCCTCTTCACCGGGCGCACCGTGCGTGCCGCGATGGATGGCATCATGGATTATGGGAGACCCGCCAAAATCGCCTTGGCCGTGTTGGTCGATCGGGGGCACCGTGAGTTGCCGATCCAGCCTGATCATGCCGGAATCCGTCTTGAAACCACCAGGGATCAGCACGTGCAGGTTTTTTTCAGGGAAGATGACGACGGTCGGGAAGGCGTCTTTTTGAGACCATGAGCATTGGAACGAAACGGGCGCCCTCCGAGCGCAAGGACTTGCTGGACATACAAAGCCTGAGTGTCGCGGAGATCGAATTTCTCCTGGAGACGGCGGTTCCCTTCAAGGAACTCTTCAGCCGCTCGGTAAAAAAGGTGCCCTCACTGCGCGGAAAGACCGTGCTGACCCTGTTTTACGAACCTTCGACACGGACCCTCTCGTCCTTTGAGATTGCCGCGAATCGGCTCTCCGCCGATGTCACCAATTTTTCTGTGTCCACCTCGTCCGTGGTCAAAGGAGAGACCATCCTGGACACCATCGAAACGCTCCAATCGATGCGGATCGACTACATCGTGATCCGGCACAGCGTTTCCGGCGTGCCGAATCTGGTGGCCCGCCATACCCGGGCCTCCGTGCTCAACGCGGGGGACGGGTTCCATGCCCATCCGACCCAAGCCCTGCTCGATGCCTTCACCCTGAGGGAGGTCACGGGCGATCTGGGCGGCCGGCGCGTGCTGATCGTGGGGGATTTGCTCCATTCCCGGGTGGCCCGATCGACGAGCCAGATCTTCCGCAAGCTCGGCACTGAAGTCGGCGTCATGGGGCCGGCGACGCTCATTCCCCGCACCCGGCACGACTTTCTGCGCCGCTTCACCGACTGGGAGGAAGCCATGGCCTGGAAACCGGACGCCATCTACCTCCTGCGGGTCCAGTTGGAGCGGCAGAAGGAGCAGTTCTTTCCCAGTATCGGGGAGTATCACCGACTTTATGGGCTGACCACCGAGCGCCTGCGCCGCATGTCCGACGCCGGCATTTACCTGATGCACCCCGGACCGGTGAACCGCGGGGTGGAAATCTGCGACGAGGCCATGGCTTACGAACGCAGCCTGATCAACCGCCAAGTGGAGAATGGCATCGCCGTGCGGATGGCGGCCCTCTACTGGCTCACCCCCGGCCATGGGTGCCCTGGAACGTAAGCCTTTTCCCAGCATGATCACCGAACCACCCACCGCGCTGCTTTTCCAGGGCGGCCAGATCGCCGGAGAGGATTCCCCACGGTTGGAGACGGCCGATGTTCTGGTCGAAGGTGACCGGATCGTCCGGGTCGGACCAGGTCTCGAAGGTCCCCCCGGCACCCGGATCATCGATTGCCGGGGCTGCATCGTGATGCCTTCGATGTTCGACGTGCATGTCCACGCTCGGGAACCGGGGCGTGAGGACAAAGAGACCATCGCCACCTGCAGTGAAGCCGCCATCAATGGTGGTGTCACCGGTGTCGTGTTGATGCCCAACACCACGCCGGCGATCGATTCCGGCAGCCTCGTCCAGAGTGTTCTGGACACGGCCCGGGAAAAGGCGCGCATCGCGGTGTGGCAGACCGGGTGCATCACCAAAGGCCGGCTGGGACAGGAACTGGCCGCCATCGCCGGCATGAAAGCCAAGGGGGTGCCCATGATCACCGACGATGGGAATCCGGTGTCGAATGCGAACGTGTTGCGACGCGCCATGGAGTATGCGCTCGACTTTGATCTTCCTCTGGCGTCGCATTGTGAGACCATGGAACTAAGTCACGGTGGCGCGATGAACGAGGGCCGAATGTCCTACCAGCTGGGCATTCCCGGCATCCCCGCCTGCAGTGAGGAGATCTGCCTCAGCAGCGACCTCCGGCTTGCCCAGTTCACCGGAGCCCACGTCCACATTCAGCATGTCTCCAGCGCCCGTGGCATGGAAACGATCCGCAGGTTCAAGAACGAAGGGGTCCGTGTCACCTGCGAAGTCGCGCCGCACCACCTGCTTTTCCACGATGGCGACGTCGGAGACTACGACACCCATTACAAGATGAATCCGCCGCTCCGCACGCCCGAGGACAACGAGAGCCTGCTCGAAGGACTCATCGAGGGGGTCTTCGACGTCATCGCGACCGACCACGCGCCGCACACCGAGTTCGAGAAAAAGTACGACTTCGTCAATGCACCTTTCGGCATCACGGGACTTGAGACGGCGTTGGTCTCGCTCCATCATCACTTTGTGAAGACCGGAAAATTCGGGTGGGATCTGGTGGTGAAGCGTTATTCCGCGGAGCCCCGCCGGGTCATCAAACTGGATCCGGTGCCCGTCCGGGAAGGGGGCGTGGCCGAGTTCATCGTGTTTGATCCCGCGCGGAAAACGCGGTTCACCAAAGCTTTCATGCGATCCAAGAGCAGCAACACGCCCTTCCTCGATCAGGAACTGGACGGGATGGTGACCTGCGTGGTGAGAAACGGTGAGGTCCTGCTGGAACGATGACCTGGAGCGAAACCCTTGCTTTCCGAATCGCCGCCTGCGGCTCGCGCCTCTGCGTCGGACTCGATCCCCGACCCGAACGCCATACCGGAGCCGCGTTGGGCGACTGGCTGCGTCGTGTCGTCGATGAGACGGCTCCGCATGCCGCCTGTTTCAAGCCAAATGCCGCCTACTTCGAGGCCCTCGGCTCGGAGGGGGTGCGTGTCCTGGAGCATCTCTGCCGGGAGTGGATCCCGCCGGAGATTCCCATCATCTACGACGCCAAACGCGGCGACATCGGGGAAACGCAGAAATACTATGCCAAGGCGGCCTTCGAAGGGCTGGGGGCCGGATCGATCACGTTGAACCCCTACCTTGGATTTGAAACCCTTGACCCGTTTCTGGCCTATCCCGACCGCGGTCTCTACCTGCTTGGGGTGACCTCCAATCCCGGGGCGGTGGATCTGGAACTGCTGCCTCTCGCGGAGGGCGGCCGGGTCTTTGAACGCGTCGCCGGATTTGCGGCCCAGCATGCCGGACAGGTTGGGTTGGTGGTGGGCCTGACCAATGCCGCGGCCGGAGTGCTCGAAAGCATTCCCGATGTGCCGTTGTTGGTGCCCGGCCTCGGTGCCCAGGGTGGTGATCTCAAGGCCCTCACCGCCGGCGGACCGCGTTCCGCACCCATCGTCATCAATGTTTCCCGGGGCATTCTCTATGATGAACCGGATCTCAGTTTTACCGAAAAAGCCAGACGTTATGCAGACCAAATTGCCGCAGTCCTCGGATGAGACTATCGCCTTCCTCAAAGAATACGGCGCGCTCGAGGAAGGTCACTTCCTCCTCGCGAGCGGGAATCATTCCCAGTATTATGTGAAAAAAGGGAAGTTGGTGCAGCATCCCTGGGAGCTGCAGGAAATGATCGGCCAGCGTGTCGAGGCCCTGCAGGCACTGGGACGCATCGATGCGGTGCTCAGCCCGGCGATGGGCGGGGTGCCGGTCGGCCAGCAGGTGGGGTTGGCCCTGCATGCCCGGACCCTCTATGCGGAACGCAATGCCGGAACCAACCAACTGGAGTTGAAGCGGGGTTTCCAGATCGATCCCGGTGAACGCGTGCTGCTGGTGGAGGATGTCATCACCACCGGAGGAACCCTGGTGGAATTGGAGCACTTTGTGACCGACCAGGGAGGCGAGATCGCCGGCATCTTTGTCGTGGTGAACCGTTCAGGCAAGCCCGAGGTCGCCGGATTGCCGGTTGTTTCCTGTCTCGACATTGTCTTCCCCATTTTTGCCCCCGATGCGGTGCCCGAGTGGCTCGCCCGCACGCCGGTCCAGCGCCCGGGCACAAAGCGGGTGGAGTGATTCGCCAGCGGAGGGACGTGGTCCGGCGTTCTCCTCCGTCGCCGGGAATCAGGGACATTGCCGCCGAAGGATACGCGATTCATCGGAAATTTTGCCTTCCTTGGGCGGACCGAACCTGTAGAATCAGGCATCAGGTTTCCCCTCATGAAAACGACCGCCTTTCTTTTTGCCCTTCCTTTTGCTTTCAGCGCTTCTTCCGTCCTGGCCCAGTCCACCGCGCCCCCGGCTGCCGACGGTTCTTGGAAAAAGCAGCGGTTGATCGACACTTTTTGGGCTGAAGGCGCCACCGTTCTCGATGCCGACAAGGACGGCAAAATGGATGTGATTTATGGACCCTATTGGTTTGCCGGTCCGGATTTCACCAAACGGCATCTCATTTATCTGGACGCTACCCGGACCAAGGCCAAAAAAGAGGACGGCACCGAAGTCGAAATCGAAGGGTTCCATGGTGCGAAAAGCGTCACCAACGGCTACAGCGACAATTTCCTCAATGCCGCCCACGACATCAATGGGGACGGATGGACGGACTACATCGTAATGGGGTTTCCGGGCAAAGAAACGCTCTGGTATGAGAATCCGCAGGGCAAGGACGGGCTCTGGACCAGGCACGTCGCTTTTGATGTGACCGACAATGAATCGCCGATGTTCGCCGACATTGACGGCGATGGTCATCCCGATCTTCTCTGCATGAGCGGTGGCCACCTTGGCTACGCCACTTTTGATGCCGCGCATCCATCTGACAAATGGACCTGGCACATGATTTCCCCGTCGCTGGCCTTCCAGCGGTTCACGCATGGCATCGGCTTCGGAGACGTCAACGGCGATGGCAGGACGGACATTCTCGAAGCCAAAGGCTGGTGGGAACAGCCGGCGACACTCGATGGCAAGGGACCTTGGACCAAGCACGAGGCGGCTTTTGGCAGTGGCGGGGCGCAGATGTATGTTCTGGATGTGAACAAGGACGGTCGGCCGGACGTGATCACCAGTCTTGCGGCCCACGGCTATGGTCTGGCTTGGTTGGAGCAGACCGCCGATGGCTGGAAACAGCATCTCATCACCGGAACCCCGACCGAAAAAGGCGACACTGGTATCGTCTTTTCGCAGCCTCATGCCATCGAACTGGCCGACATGAACGGCGACGGCATCAC
>JADZAX010000070.1 GCA_020852405.1 Verrucomicrobiales bacterium | reverse complement strand
CGGGCGGGGGGGGGCTTTCGTGGCATCCTTTTTGCTTGCCAAGGGTCTGAATTTTTGGAAAAAGGACGTGATGCAAGCCTTCCGTCATCTTATTTGCCTGTCCGCCTTTTTGGCCGCCGTTTCCTTCCGTGGCTCCGCACAGGAGGCACCCGACCAAGCCAACGGGAACGAAGGCAATGCGATGCAGGAGATCGAAAAGTTCGGTTGGGTTCGTGAAGGAAAAGGGAAACTGACCCATTGGGCCGAGATCGCGATTCCGGAGGGCTACCGGTTCACGGACGCGTCCGGCGCCAACAAGTTGCTGACCTTCACCCAGAACGTCCCGGGGGACAGCACGCAGGGAGTGATCGCTCCGGAAGATTTCTCCTGGTGGGCGTTGTTCCGCTTTGTCGAAGACGGTTATGTCAAAGATGACGACAAGGACAAGCTCAATCCCCCGAAGTTGCTCAAGGACATGCAGTCCGGGCAAAAGTCGGCGAATGAATACCGCAAAAAGCAGGGTCTCGACGAATTGGAGATCACTGGATGGGCCCAGGAACCGGCCTACAACACTCAAACGAACAACCTCGAATGGGGCCTCCATCTGCTGAGCAGCGACGGCGGACAATCGGTGAATTTCGAAACCAAACTACTCGGTCGCAAAGGCTACATGGAGGCGGTCCTGGTCTGCGGTCCGGAGGAATTGCCCAAGGTGATGCCGGAGTTCCAAAAGATTCTCGCAGGCTACCATTATGTGTCAGGGGAGGCCTATGCCGACTACAAACCGGGCGACAAGATCGCGAAGTATGGCCTGACCGCATTGATTGCCGGAGGAGGGGCCGCCATTGCCGCCAAGACCGGGCTGCTGGCGGCGCTTGGCAAGCTCATTGCCAAGGGAGGAAAGGCGATCATTGCCGCCATCGCAGTCGCTGTCGCCGCTGTGGGGCGGGTATTCAAGCGCCTTTTCGGCCGGGGTGGAGAGTGATGCCGGTTCAAAAAGCGAACTGGCATCCCGTTGTGTCACTCCTGGGGCAGCATGACTGACGGGCAATTTTTGCTGCTGCTCTTCGCTCTGATTTATCTGAGCGATACCATGGTCTGGGTGAGCCTGTCGGGATATGCGGCGACCTCCCGCTGGCGAAAAGACTGGCGACTCCGCTCCCCTTCCCCACGGTTCGAAGGTCTCGGAGGAGGCTTGGTAACCCTGCAGCCCTTCCCGCCCCTGGGGACGGTATTTGTCGCCGAGGGCTGGCCTTTTTCGGTGACCCAGGAAGGGGTATCCCCGGTATCGCCAGAGGGCCCCATCCCCGGGACACCTCCCACGCCGCTCAAGGGATCCCAGTGCTGGAAATGGGAGGAAATCGAACGCATTTCCGCGGACCGGAAGCGACTCCTCATCAATGGAGGTTCCTTTGCCCGGACCTCCGGAGAAACCAGCGCCCGTCACTTGGCGGCCCTGTTGCGCCGACTCCGGTCCGTTGGCCCCGCCGGGCGGGAAGAGGCGATCCACCGGGAAGTGTCACGGGCCTTCCGGAGCCGGGATGCGACGCGGCGGGTGGCGGCGCTGCTGAAGGCTCTGCGTCCCCTGCGGATCAACTGTTGTCTGCTCTTCGTGGTGAGCTTTCTGGTTCTGCCACCCGTCTACTGGTGGTTCGGCGAGGGACGTCCGACCTGGATAGCGCTGGCCACGATGTGGTTGCTCATGGTGCAATGCTCAGTGGAATACGTCCTCATTCATCGCCGGCTCTATCCTGCCCAAGTTGGCGAACGCTGGCAGCATTTTTTCCTCGGTCTGCTGCTCCCCCACCATGGAATGCGCACGCTGGATGCTCTGACCAGGAATTTCCTGGTCGGATACCATCCCCTGGCCATGGCCGCCGCCCTGACAGGACCGGAGGAATTCCGCCGGTTTGCCGCACCGCGGTGCCGCGACGCCCGTCATCCCGTTCCGCTGGGATCGGACAATGCCCCGCGCTGGGCCGGCGATTACCTCTCGCAGCACCTCCGACCGGCCCTGGAATCACTGGTTCTCTCACAGGCAGGTCCAGAGCCCCTGCGGGAATGCCTCGCGGCGCCGGAAGCGGAGAGTCCGCGCTACTGCCCCCGTTGCCATGTCGCGTATGGTTCCACTGCCGAGATCTGCCCGGACTGCGGCGGGATTCCCCTGCTGGAGCACCCCGACAGCAGCGGCAAGGAGACGGCGGGCGAACCACCTGCGCCTTGACATCTCCGGGGAGTCGAGTCCTTTTGAAAGGATGTCTTCCGAGTTCCCTGACCTGATTGCCGATGAAACCGTCCTTGATGAATGGCTGACCCGCCCTCGCCAGGTGTTGATTGATTTCATCCGCACCGTGGAAAGCCCGCTGGTGGTGCTGGGGGCCGGGGGCAAAATGGGCCCGGGCCTGGCCGTTCTGGCGAAACGGGCGGCGGAAGCGGCCGGCCATCCGCTCGAGGTGATCGCGGCAAGCCGTTTCTCGGATCCTGCGGCACGCGCCTGGCTGGAGGACCGTGGCGTCCGCACCGAGCAGGCCGACGCCCTCCGACAGGAGGATCTGGCTCGACTGCCGGACACGGCCAACCTGATTTACCTCATTGGCATCAAGTTCGGCACGTCCTCGAATCCCGGCCTGACCTGGGCGATCAACACGCTGGCCCCGGCCGCCGCGATGGAACGATGGCGTGGTTCCCGCATCGTGGCTCTCTCCACCGGAAATGTCTATCCGCTGGCCCCGGTGGAAAAGGGAGGCTCCCACGAGGACGATCCATTGACCCCGCCGGGTGAATACGCCCATGCCGCCCTGGCCCGGGAGCGGATCTTCGACTATTTCTCCCGAGAGCACGGCACTCCGGTGGCATTGATGCGTCTCAGCTACGCTCTGGATCTCCGCTACGGCGTCATGGCAGACATCGCCCGCAAAGTGGCCGCCGGCACTCCGATTTCCCTGGCCACCGGACATTTCAACCAAATCTGGCAGGGGGATGCCAATGAATTCATCCTCAGGGCCCTGCCTCTCGCGGAGAGCCCCGCCACGGCATGGAATCTGACCAGCCCCCGGATTCACGGCGTGCGGGAGACCGCGCTGCGTTTGGGGACGGAGCTGGGCAAGGAACCCATTTTCGAGGGAACCGAGAGCGGCACTGCTTTCGTCAGCAACACCGCACGCCTGACGGAACAACTCGGCCTGCCACCAACCCCGCAGGAAACCATGGTCCGCTGGGTCGCCGACTGGGTGAAAAACGGGGGACGATCCCTCGGCCGGCCGGCGCACTTTGAAGTGCGTGACGGCAAATTCTGAGTATCACACGTCTTTAGGATAGGGCTGTCCGGTTTCGACGGACACTATCCGGCCTCATTCTTTCCCCACGCCATGGTCCACACCGGAGAATTTCCCACCGCCCCTGCATGGGTGCGGCAATCCCTGCACCGCGGGCTCGTCATCCCCGCGCATCCCCTCGCCCTCACCCACCGACGTCAGTATGACCCACGCCGGCAACGGGCACTGACCCGTTACTACCATGCGGCAGGCGCGGGTGGACTGGCCGTGGGGGTGCACACCACGCAGTTCGGAATCCGCCAACACGGCCTGTTGGAACCGGTTCTATCCCTGGCACGCGAGACGGCCGAAGCCTGCGACACCGCCCCCGGTAGGAGCACGGTCATGATTGCCGGGGTCTGCGGGACCACGCCGCAAGCGGTCCGCGAGGCCTCCCTGGCGCGGGAGTTGGGATACCACGCCGGGCTGCTTTCCTTTGCCGGGATGAATGACGAAGTCGACGCCGAACTCCTCGCGCATGCCCGGGCCGTCGCCCGCGAGATCCCGCTTTTCGGATTTTACCTGCAACCGGCAGTGGGCGGGCGTTTGTTGTCACAGAATTTTTGGGAACGCTTCCTGGAGATTCCCAACATCGTGGGCATCAAAGTCGCCGCCTTCAACCGCTATCAGACTCTGGATGTGATGCGGGCACTCGTCTTGTCCGGCAGGACCAAAGAGGTCGCCCTCTACACCGGGAATGACGACCATATTGTGCTGGATCTGTTGTCGACCACCGAAGGCGGCACCGGAGCGGTGGGTTTTGCCGGAGGCCTCCTCGGGCACTGGGCCTGCTGGACGAGCCGGGCCGTGGCGCTGCTGGAGGAATGCCGGCAACTGAGAGCCGGGGGCGTCGTCCCGGCGGCCTGGCTGACGAGGGCTCTGCAGGTGACCGACATGAACGCCGCGGTGTTCGACGCCGCCAATGGCTTTGCCGGCTGCATTCCCGGGGTCCATGAGGTGCTGCGGCGGCAGGGCCTGCTGGAGGATATCCGGTGCCTCGACAAGACCGAGACGCTTAGCCCCGGACAGGCGGCCGAGATCGACCGGGTCTGTCGGGAATACCCGGACCTGACCGATGACGCTTTTGTCCGGGAGCATCTTGATGAATGGATCGGCTCCTAACCAAAACATTTGCTCGTCGCTTTCTAACCGGTCCGACAATCACCAAACAATTCCCCGAACCGCGCAGTTCCACCACAGAGCTGAGCGAAGATGACGAGGGAGTTTCTGCATCACCAAGCATCCTCCCCTTTCCGACCATGAGCACAAGCTGCCGGGCGAACACCCCGAATCGATGGACCCGAACCGTTTCGGTGACCGCCGCCATTCTCCTCCTGGCACTGATTCCGTGCGGATTCCCCCAATCCCCGACGGAAACAACTGCGGCTGTTTCCTCCGGATTTTCCATCGAAAGCACGGAGAAAACCATCGAGGCCCTCAAAGCCGACTCCACCGTCGATGAGGCCACCCAATCGGCGCTACTCAAGGTCTATGAGGAGGCCCTGGCAAACCAAAAGTCGGCCGCCGGATTCGAATCCAAGAGGCAGGCTTTCGAGCGGGATCTGGCGGATGGTCCGGGCGAGATTTCCCGGATTAAAAAGGAGTTGGATCAGCGTCAACAGGGCAAAACGCCTAGTATTGCCGCCGGCTACCAACCTCCTCCGAAGGATGCGGTGAATGACCTCATTGAGAGCAGTCTGTCGGTTGAGAACGCCCGCCTTTCCGAACTGGTGCGACAAGTCAGAGACCTGGAGGGACTGCTGGAAGAACTGGAAACCGATCCCACCACCAGCCGGGACCGGATGATCGAAGCCACCCGGCTCCTGTCCGAAGCCTCGGCCGATGTGGCCAAACGGAACAGCCAATTGCAGAGATCTCCCAAGGAAGACGCCGAGTTGTTGGCCGCCAAGTCCAGACAATTGGCTTTCCAAAGCGAAATTGACCTGCTGACCCAGCAGACTTTGAGCCAGGACCTCCGCCGGACGTTGATCGAGGCCCGGAGGGACCTTGCCAATTCTGACCTGGATATCATCCGGCGCCGGATACTCGAGCTCAACAACCGGACCCAGTCCCTCGTCAATGCCCGCATTACTGAAGCCGCAAAACTCACCGATAACCTTGATCTGGAAAAAGTGGGCCAAAACCCGATCATCCTGACCTTGATCGAGGAAACGAAAACGCTGGCGGAAGACAACAAGACCCTGCTTTCCAAAATCGCAGACGCTGATCTGGCCATGCGATCCGCGGAGGCTGCACTGAGCCGGCTGCGACGGGATGCGGACAACTTTCGCGCCCAGATCGAGATCGGAGGCATGGAGGATTCCTTCGCCCAGGTCATTCTCGAGATGAAGGGGGAAATCCCCAAAGCCCAGGATTACCGGGCCGAAGCCAAGCTGAGGCGACAATCCATTTCCGGAGCCCGACTGGCAGCCTATCACCTCGGCAAAGAACTGGAAAAGGATCCCTCCAGAGAGGCCCAACTCGCCATGATGGAGGCCACCCTGAAGTCGGATGGGCTCGACGGCGCCGCCAGAGAGAAACTCACCAAAACGCTCCAGCCCTTGATCGAAACACGGGCAAGGCTGAAGAAGGACGCTGTCGACGGCAATCGGAGGCTAGCCCGGCTCCTGGGAGAGATCGATCTTGTGCAAAACGAGACCCTCGCCATCGCCGAAGACATCCGCGATTATATGGGTGAAAAATTGATCTGGGTGGCCAGTTCACCCCCACTGGGGTTTTCCGCTTTTGCCGAATTGGGCCCGGCCTTCGCCTCCATTTTTGGTCCCACCGCCTTTCGGGAATACGGGAGCGCGATGGGGAGAATGGAAGGCCCCATCTGGGTGCTGGCTTCCGCCGGGGCCTTGCTGCTCCTGCTGCCCCGGAAACGGCTGAACCAGTTTTTGACGAACTCGTCCAAGAAAACCCTTCGCATTTCCCAGGATGGATTGGGAAACACCCTGCAAGCTTTAGGAGCAACGCTCTGGTTGGCGCTCCCCTGGCCGGCCATCCTCTGGTTTTTGGGTTGGGCTTTCTCCACTGACACCGGCAGCTCGAACACCGTGTATGCCATGAGCAAAGCCTTGGTGGCCCCCGCGTCATTTTGGCTAACCCTGAGGTTTTCCTCCCTGCTCTGCCGCGTCAAAGGAGTGGCGGAGTCACATTTCCGATGGGACCGGGCGCTACTGGCACGCTGTCGGAGGGGACTCAACGCCTTTGCCCTAGCCTACCTCCCCCCGCTGGGATTGCTCAGCTTCTGGATTAATTTCGCCAATCCAGCCTATTTGCAGGGACCTGGCCGGCTGGTTTTCATCATCTCAATGACGCTGTCGGCGGGTATCCTATGGAGATTGCTGGCGCATGATGGAGGCATTTTTTCCCATTTTGCCGACTCCTCCAGCTGGTTTCTGCGGCTCCGGCGCTTCTGGACACTGCCCGCATCGGCCCTCCCCCTGCTGCTCGCGGTGTTTGCCATCATCGGCCACTTCCTCACGGCTATCGCACT
>JADZAX010000069.1 GCA_020852405.1 Verrucomicrobiales bacterium | reverse complement strand
CTTTGTAGGAATAGGACTCCGCCACCCAGAGCCGACCCCGGGCGTCCAGGGCCATCGCCACCGGTTGACGCACATCCGGTTCACCAGCAAAAAGCGTCGCATGGAATCCCTCCGGCATGGTGATCGACTTGGCGGCTTCAGCCGGAGTGGGGGGGGCCTCGCCCGGTGCTTGGGTATCGCGAGGCACATAGTCGGCGGAGAAAATGGGGACAGTCACGCCCAGCAGGGCGGCGAAGAGAAACAGGCGGGGGACAGTCATGGGGAGGCACCCTAGCAGTGATGCAAGGGCTTGGCGATGGCGAAAACGCGCCCGGAGGCGTTGTCCCCGGCGGGAGGGATGACCAGGGAGCTATTTTGCGAAGCCGCCCTGCGGTGGGGAAACGCGGGCCGCCCCTTTACGGTTCCGGTTTTTCCGGTGTCACCTCCACCGGTGTCTGCTTCGGCCTGCGCTCAGCGGCTGGCTTGGGAACCAGACGGAGTCGGCCGTTTTCTATTTTCAGCTCCTGCAACTGGTCGACGGCCGCATTCAGTTTGGAGTCCCGGGGGGAATCCTTGAAGAGGTTTTCCGCGCGGAGCTGGGTCAGAAAGCTGGCGGGCAGGGGATTGCCGGCGACACTGACATCCTGGATGTGGCCCTCCAGCTTCCCGTTGATCAGGCTTAGCCGGATGCTGGCCACTCCGTTGAGGTAGCGCCCTTTGAACAGGTCGCCCATGTCATCCATCGGAACACTGATCTCCGCCGACAGCCGGTCATCGACGATAGCGACCCGGGTGCGGGTGGACAATTCTTCCCAGTCCGGGTGATGGCTGATGATGAGATTGATGTCATCTCCGGTCACCTCCAAGGGCTCGGTCTCGGTGCCATTCTGCATCGCCTTGGCGAAAGCTTCGAATTTCGCGAGGAGGGTCTCCAGCTTTGCCGGATCCGCTTCGGGCAGGTCGAATGCCACCGGGCTTTCGGACGTGAAATGATTGACCGCCCCGCTTGCGAGATCCTTGGCTTTGATGACGACAAAAAACACGACGCCCCCCAGGAGCAGAAGGGAGAGCAGGCATCCGAGGCTGCACCCAAGCAGCCATTTTCCACCGGAACCCTTGTTCTCAGGCCGGGGAACCGGTTGGGAATAGTCCTGATAAGGCGACGTCTCGTTCATCCGTGGAATGCCTGGTTGGTTCAGGGGGATTCAGTTAAGGCAGTCTGATGCTTCCGCCATCTCTTTTCAAGGGGGGAGACTGCTTCTCACAAGCATTTTTGCGAACCGCCATTGGGGACTCGTAAGGATTTTGCAGTGGCTTAGACTCTTCAATCCATCAGAAGGCAACACCAACTCCTCGAACCGGAAAATTGCTGATGGGCGGCGACGAAAGTTGCCATGGATCGATCTCCGGCTGGGAAGGCTTCAAGACGGTGGTGCGGGATCCTCACAAGTCCGCGCCAAGGGGGGGAGCAGGCCTGAACCACCGTCATCCCATGCAAATCGAACCCATTTCCCCGGACCCTACCACGTGTGTTGACAGGTTCCTTCCGGCACGCCAGCTTTCAGCCATGAGATCCCCCTTGCCCTCGTCCCTGGTTCGGCGTTCTTGCGCCTTCATCTTCGCCAGCCTTGTCATGTCGCTGTCACTGTCCGCCGCAGACAGTTGGCCGGATTTTCGCGGTCCGAGCCAGGACGGCCACGCGGGCACTGCCGGGTTGCCTCTGAGCTGGAGCGAGTCCGAGAATGTGAAGTGGAAGACGGAGATTCCCCTCCTCGGCCTGTCCTCGCCGATCGTGATGGACAACCAGGTCTGGCTGACCACGGCGACGGAGGACGGACACGACTTCCATGTGCTCTGCTTGGATGCGACCACCGGGCAGATCATCGCCGACCAGAAATTGTTTCACAGCGACAATCCCCAATCCCTCGGCAACGGGGCGCAGGACAACAGCTATGCCACGCCATCGGCGGTCATCGACTCCGGACGGGTTTACGTTCACTACGGTCACTTCGGAACCGCCTGTCTCGACACCGCTACCAGGGCGGTCCTCTGGAAGCGGGAGGACCTGAAATGCTGGCATTACAGGGGGGCTTCCTCCTCTCCCGTGCTTTTCGAAAACCTCTTGATCCTGACCTTTGACGGGGCGGACCTGCAGTATCTGGTCGCGCTCGACAAACGCACCGGAGAGACCGTCTGGAAGACGGACCGCTCGGTGGCGTGGAATGACGAGGACATCGACAAGCAGATGGTCAAGGAGGGCGACTGGCGCAAGGCCCACAGCACGCCGTTGATCGTCTCCATAGACGGAAAGCCGGTGATGTGCAGCACGGGGGCGAAGGCCGCCTACGGATACGACCCCCGGACCGGCAAGGAACTCTGGCGGGTGGAACACCCCGCCTACTCCGCCGCCCCTCGACCCGTCTTTTACGACGGGCATTTCATCATCGTCACCGGATTCAGCAAAGGCGCGGAAATGATGTCCGTGAAGGCTGGTGGCCATGGCGTGGTGACCGACACCCATGTGGAGTGGAAGATCGACAAAGCATTTCCCAAGTATTCCTCGCCCATCGTGGTCGATGACTTGGTCTACTTCGCCTTGGATGACAGCTTCGTGGTCTGCGTCGAGGCGAAGACCGGAGCGGAGGTCTGGCGGGGGCGGCTCAACGGCAAATTCCGGGCCTGTCCGATTCTCGCGGACGGAAAACTGTTCTTCTTCAGCCTCGAAGGCGAAACCACCGTGCTCGAGCCGGGCCGCGAATTCAAGGTCCTCGCGACGAACCGCCTCGCCACCGAGGCCCCGCTGGATGATCCCCGGCGTGGCCCCGGGTTCATGGCTTCTCCCGCCGTGGTCGGTAAGGCCATGTTTCTCCGCACGCGGCATCACCTCTACCGGATTGAGTCAAAATAATCTTGCGCGTGTTTCCTTGAGCTTCCCGCTCCAAGGAATCGATTCTTGGATGCCCCGGGGCAATTCCGAGGCGAGAGGCGGGAGAAGTCGGATACGATTTGGGTTAATCTCTGGATTCCAGAGGACAACATGGGCGGGAGAGGTTTCCGAGAGGCTTCCGCCCTTTCAGCATTCGTTTCCATTTCCGGGCGTCTTTGATG
>JADZAX010000068.1 GCA_020852405.1 Verrucomicrobiales bacterium | reverse complement strand
TTCACCGGTCCGGATGCCGCGCGATGCCGGGACGCTCCAGAGCGTCAGCCTGGCCGGGTTCTATCCCGCTGGGGAAGGCGCCGGCTATGCCGGGGGGATCATCTCCGCCGCCGCCGATGGGATGAAGGTTGCCGAGACGATTCTCCGGGAGTAGCCTGCGCAAGGCGCTCCTGGCCTTGCCTCCCTACAGGAAAGAAATCTCCGAGAGTTGGTCCCTTCTGGCCTACCTGATCATGGCGTTGGTGTTCGGCGCCATTGGTTGGCGCTGGTCCCAGCGCGGGTTGCCCTGGATTTCCGGAGGCACCACGGCGTTGCTGGTCTTCGGGTTTTCCATGATGATGGGAGAAATGTTCGAGGTTCGAAGTCACTTAATAGTCTGCGGAGGGTTTGTCCTTCTGGGCGTGCTCTGGCAGGTGATCTTGTGATCCGGAGGGGAGTGGCCTCACCCTTGCCATCGCCTACAAATGTTCTTGGTGGGTTTCCGCCGCGGACCAGACAGAGAGCACCGTGATCATCCCCATGCCCACCAGGTAGGCTGCCACCGGCCAGGCCTCGCCGTTGGTTAGGCTGACCAATTTGGCGGCGATGATCGGAGCCAAGCCTCCGGCAAAAGGCGAGGCCAATTGGTATCCCAGAGAAGCGCCGCTGTAACGCACCCGGGTGCCGAACATTTCCGCAAAAAAGGCCGCCTGGGGCCCGTACATCGCGGCATGTCCGAGCATGCCCACGATGATGGCCGTCCAGACCGCCGCCGGTTGGGCGGTATCCACGAGCCAGAAAAAGGGCCAGGCAAACGCCATCAGGAAGAGGGCTCCGCCAAGGTAGACCGGACGACGGCCCCAACGGTCGGAAAGGGCCCCGAAACCCGGGATCGCGAAGAGCTGGACGACGGATCCGGCCAGCACGGCATTGAGGAGAACCGGTTCGGGAATGTTCCAGCGGCTTTTCCCATAGCTGAGGACCCAGACCGTGAAAATGTAGAAGAACGCGTTCTCCGCGAGTCGGGCTCCCATGGCCCGCAGGACATTGCCGGGATGGTGGCGCAGGGCGTCCCAGAGCGGCAGCCGGGAAGGAGGCGCCTGCTCCAAAGCCCTGGCAAACACGGGGCTTTCGAGAACTTTGGTCCGGATCACAAAGCCGAACACCGCGAGCACGATCCCGAGCAGAAACGGCACGCGCCAGCCCCAGGACAGGAAGGCGTCCTCCGGGAGACGGCGGCAGAGCGAGTAAACGGCGGTGGCAAGGAGCAGCCCGACCGGCACCCCGGCCTGGACCCAGCTCGCGTGGTAGCCTCTCCGGCCTGCGACGCCGTGTTCCGCCACCATGAGCACCGCCCCGCCCCATTCTCCTCCCACGCCCAGTCCCTGAAGAAAGCGCAACAGCACCAGGAGGATCGGTGCCCAGACTCCAATGGCGGCATACGTGGGGAGCAGTCCGATGAGGAATGTGGCGATCCCCATAATCGCCAGCGTCGTCACCAGCATCGATTTGCGTCCCAGACGGTCGCCGAAATGTCCAAAAATGGCGCCCCCCAAGGGGCGGGCAAAAAAGCCCACCGCAAACGTCGCGAACGCTGCCATCTGGCCGGCCGCGGGATCGTAATGGGGGAAAAAAAGCCGGTTCAGGACCAGGGCGGCCGCGGTTCCATAAAGAAAGAAGTCATACCATTCAATCGCGGTGCCCACGAACCCGGCGATCACGACCCGGCGGTGATCGGAGGCGCTGGGCGGAGAGTCGGGGGGAAGGGAAGCCATGTCCCCAAGTTTCTATCATCCCGGTCGGTCCGGCGCCAAGCCCGGATCTGCGGAATCGCCGTATTCTTGACATCCGGACCTGTCCGCAACACAATCAAGGTTCCATGATCCCCCGAATTCTCACCGCCGTGCTTTTTTCATTGCCAGCACTGCTCCCTGCCGATGAGCCGCCGGTGGCTGCGGCCTGGGCCGGCATTCCCCGGAGTCTCCAGACTTTCGTGGACCATGGAGACATCGCCGGTGCGGTGACTCTGGTGATTCATGAGGACCGGGCCATCGTGCAGACCGTGGGACTGGCGGATCTCGACTCCCGCCGACCGATGCGGGAGGACGCCCTGTTTGCCATCGCCTCGATGACCAAGCCCATCACCGCCACCGCGGTGTTGAAATTGCAGAGCGAAGGCAAATTGTCCGTCCTCGATCCGGTGGCCAAATACCTGCCCGCTTTTGCCAAGGTGACCGTCAAGGAGGGAGACTCCACGCGGCCGCCGAAACGGCCCCTGACCATCCTCGATCTGATGACCCACACCGCGGGTCTGGCGCAACCTCCCCGCCGTCAGGCCTCTGACGGGGATCCCAAACCCTGGCCCTCCTTGGAGGAGACGGCGGCTTACCTTGCGCAGCAGCCCCTGGCGTTCGAGCCCGGATCGAAGTGGCAATACAGCTCGGGGATGACCATCTGCGGACGCCTCATCGAAGTCGTCAGCGGGCAGAGCTACGACGCCTATCTTGACGAACAGCTGTTCCGTCCGCTGGGGATGACTGACACCACTTTTTATCCGGATGCGTCACAGCGTCTGCGCCTCGCGACTCTCTACAAGCCCTCCGGCAAAGGCGATGATCCCTCCGTTCCGCTGGTCGCCACGCCGCATATTTATCTGGGCAGTTCCCCGGAGATCAAGCTGCCACCAAACCCCAGTGGGGGACTGTTCACCACCGCGCATGATCTGGGCCGCTTCTACCGCATGATCCTCCGGGGAGGGGAACTTGACGGCGTCCGCATTCTCCCCGAGGCGGAGGTTCGTCAAATGACCACCACGCAGAGCGGAGAGGTCGTCACCGGATTCACTCCCGGAAACGGATGGGGGCTCGGATGGTGTGTCGTCCGGCAGCCCCAAGGCGTGTCGGCCATGCTTTCTCCCGGGACATTTGGTCATGGCGGCGCCTGGGGCACCCAGGCCTGGCTCGACCCCCGTCGAAAAGCGGCTTTCGTTCTTCTGATCCAGCGTCTTGGACTTCCCAACAGTGACGGATCTGACATGCGCGCCGCCTTCCAGGAGGCTGCCGTCAAAGCCCTGCCCGTACCGTGATTTCTTGCTTCCTCAACCCCAGCCGATTCGTTCCCATGCACCGCCTGCTTCTCTGCTTCTTCCTCTTGTCTGTCCTCTCCTGTCCGGCGGCCGACAAACCGAACATCCTCTTCATCGCGGTCGACGATCTCAATGACTGGGAAGGGTGTCTGGGAGGGCATCCCCAGGCCAAAACTCCGCACATGGACCGTCTCGCGGCCCGGGGCACGGTCTTCCTCAATGCCCACTGTCAGGCGCCTTTGTGCAATCCCTCCCGCACCAGTCTGCTGACCGGCCTCCGTCCGGACACCACCGGGGTCTATGGCCTTGCGCCATGGTTCCGCGCCCTGCCCGAGTTTGCGGAGGTGGTTTCACTTCCGCAGTATCTCCGGCAGCAGGGTTACCACACGTCGACGACCGGCAAGATCTACCATGGTGGTTATGGCCGGGGCAAAAAGGACAATGAGTTCGATATCCTCGGGCCGCCCAGTTCCGTGGGTGTCAAGCCGGAGCACAAGCTGGTGGACACGCCGGCAAAGCATCCGTTGGTCGATTGGGGAGTCTTCCCCCATGAGGACAAGGACAAAGGCGATTGGCAGATCGCCGAGTGGGCCGCCAAGGAACTCGACAAGAAGCCGGAGGGGCCGTTCTTCCTCAGCATCGGATTCTTTCTGCCCCATGTGCCCTGCTATGCCACCCAGAAGTGGTTCGATCTCTATCCTGAGGAAACGCTTCAGCTGCCGGTGATCACCCCGAATGACCGGGCTGACACGCCACGGTTCTCCTGGTACATGCATTGGAAGCTGCCGGAACCGCGCCTCAAGTTTCTCGAAGAAGCCAACCAATGGAAAAACCTGACCCGTTCCTACCTCGCCTGCGTCAGCTTCGTCGATGCCCAGGTCGGGAAACTGCTCGATGCCCTGGAGCGCAATGGATTTCAGGACAATACCCTCGTCGTATTGTGGTCCGACCACGGTTGGCACATCGGGGAGAAGGAAATCACCGGAAAAAACACGCTCTGGGATGATGGCACGCACGTTCCCCTGATCTTTGCCGGCCCCGGGGTGACCAGCGGACAGCGTTGCACCAAGCCGGCCGAATTGCTCGATATCTATCCGACCCTGCTCGATCTGGCTGGCCTGCCGCCAAATGCCGCGCTGGAAGGCCACAGCCTCGTTCCCCAATTGCGGGACGCGGCGACCGATCGTCCCTGGCCAGCGATCACGACCCACAATCACGACAACCATGGCGTGAGGTCCGAGCACTGGCGCTACATCCGCTATGCCGACGGGAGCGAGGAGCTCTATGATCACCGCAAGGATCCCAACGAGTGGACCAATGTGGCCGCCGATCCGGCGAATGCGGCGATCATCGCCGAGCACCGCAAATGGATTCCCACCGTGAGCCGCAAGCCCGCCCCGGGGAGCGCCCACCGCATTCTGATCTACGAAAATGGCAAGGTGAACTGGGAAGGGGAGGACGTGCCCGAGGGCGCCAAGATCCCCGAATACGACGATTGATCTCCTCCCGAACGGCCGCGCGGGTGCCTTCCCCCTCAGGAAGGTAGGGCGAGAAGATCCTCGCTCTCCCTGAGCCGGTGGGACAGGGGGCGGTCGCGGATCGAAACCAGGTCGGAGTCTTCCATTTCCCTGACAAAGCGGGACCGTTGCGAAGTGGTCAGGGCGAGAAAACTTTCCGTGCGGGTCAGGGCCACATAAATCAGCCTGCGGTCCGCCAGCTCTCCCTCACTGCCCCGGACATTCTGCCAGTATGGCAGGAGATCGAGCCAGATCACGATCACGGCCCGGTACTGCAATCCTTTCGCCGAGTGGATCGTCTGCAGCTTCACACCCTGGCGAAGAACGCCTTCACGGGCGCGGGAGCTGGCACCATTTCCCGGAGTGAGCCATTGCACCGGTATGTTGAGATCCTGGAACCTTTTCACCATGACCGGCAGCAGTTTGTTCTCGGAACGTCGGCAACCGGGGTAGAGAATGGCGATGTCGTCCGGAGCCAGAGGGGTTCCGCGCTGTCCATCATGGCGGCCGACCAGAAGGTTCTTGACGAGGTCGACAATCCGGTCGCTTTCTGCCTCCCGGTGGCCTTCGAGATACAGCACCGGTTTGGCTCCGAGGCTGCGCAGACAACGATGGCTTTCGATTCGCACGGACGGGAACGATCCACCGCTCTCCCCTGATTCGTCAGGAGATCCCACGGCAAAGGATTCAGACAGCGCGATGATTTCCCGGGGATTGCGGTAGTTCTGATCCAAATGCCACCGGGAGCACGAGGTTCTGCCCCGGGCCTGGATGCCGACGTCTGACCAGGTGAAGTGACGTTTCGGATAGAGGCTCTGGTGACCGTCGGAAACGATCAGGAGGTCTCCTCCGGAAGGATCTTTCAGGGCGCACCGCAGACAACGGAACCAGTCAGAACCAAAGTCTTGGGCTTCGTCCACGAGGATCGCATCATAGGCCCCAGTCTCCACCTCTCCTCGCTCCATCAGATTGAGCAGGCATTCGCCGACCCATTCATTGGAATCACCCGGTTCCCAGCGAACCCCCTGATGCCAAGCCCAGGAGTGGAACGTGCGGACTTCAATCTCAAATCCGGTGAGTCGGCTATCCAGCCACACTGCCAACGTCCGGTTGTAACACACGAGAAGAATCCGGGCGTCCGGCCGGGTCTCCCGAAGGTAGCGGGCCCGGGCCAGAAGCATCAGCGTCTTTCCCGAACCGGCGACCCCGTGGAGGATGCGATGGCCGGAACCAATGGACAGGGCATAGTCTTCCTGCCTCAGATCAAGCACCTGCAACACATCGTTCTGCTCACGCACGGTCGGGAGGCTGTCATCCTCCTGTAGCAGCAGACCGATTGAGATTTCCGGATGCACTAATGCCCGTAGCGCTTTGATCTGCTCCGGGTCCAAAGGGGGAAAATCCCAACGCAGGCTGAGACGAGAGGCAATGGCGTCCAACAACTCCCAGCCCCCTGATTCGCCATCCCGCAAGGCGAGGGTTTCCCAATGGGCGATTTCATCCCGCATCACCGATGTTTCTCGGGGAAACAACGAGGCCAACGTTCCCTCGTGGGCATCCAACTGGTTTCTGGAAAGATTCGGCAGAGCCACCAGCGTGTTCACCGGAAATTTGAGGCGCCCTTCCCAGCCGCCTCCTGCATGGCGAAGGTTCCG
>JADZAX010000067.1 GCA_020852405.1 Verrucomicrobiales bacterium | reverse complement strand
CCCAAATTGGGAGTTCCGGCGCCCGTATTCCTGACGGTTGATCCATGCTCCGAGGGGATCTTTGCGCCACAGGGCCGGATCGTTCCCGTCGATCACCTCAGCTTCTTCCCAAATTTCATTGACGATCATCCGGTCGAACACCGGAGCAGAAAATTCCGTGGCCGGGGGACCGCTTTCGACAGGAGCGCTCTCCTCTTCAGGAGCCACCTGGGAGTCGATCTCATCCCAGTTCCAATCAAAAAAAGAAGGGCCAGACATGGTGGTAACAGAGTGACTTGGCACCGTGCGCGCTCCGGGGCCTTTCGTCAACAGACCACCTCCACATCGGGGACAATTTCGTCCTCGTTGTGTCCTTGAAATTGGAGGTTGTAAAGGTTGCGGTAGGCTTCGCAGGCTTCCATCAACTCAGCATGACGCCCCGAGGCGAGTACACGGCCCTTCTCCATGAAAATGATCTCATCCGCATTCAGAACAGTGGACAGACGATGAGCGATGGCAATCACGGTTTTCCCGGTGGCCAGGATGTCGAGGGCTTCCTTGATGTATTTCTCTGCTTCGGAGTCGAGCGCGGAGGTCGCCTCATCAAGAAGCAGGATCGGGGCATTGCGCAACATGGCCCGGGCGATGGAAAGGCGCTGAGCCTGACCTCCGGAAAGTTGGTTGCCGCGGTCCCCGATGACCTCGTCATAGCCGTTTTTCTTTTCCATGATGAATTCATGGGCGTGGGCCAGTTTGGCGGCATGCTCCAGCTCCTTGCGGCTGGCATTGAGACGACCGTAGCGGATGTTCGCTGCGATGGTGTCGTGGAAGAGGAACACGTCCTGGTTGACGATGCCAATCTGGTCCCTGAGTGATTTTTGCTTGTAGTCGCGCAGGTCATGCCCATCGACGAGGATCTGGCCCTCATCGGGGTCGTAAAATCTCAGGATCATCGACATGATGGTGGATTTTCCGGATCCACTGAGACCCACCAAAGCGTAGCTCCGACCGGGTTCGAATTTCAGATTCAAAGACTCCACGGCCGGGCCCTGTCGGACGTTGTAGGTGAAAGTGACATTGCGGAATTCGATGCCAATTCGGACTTCATCGAGATCCATGGCTTCCGGTTTGTCCGCAATGGAGGGCTTCTCATCCATCAGGGCAAAAATCTTCGACGTTGCGAGGAGAGTCTTTTGCAAGGTGATCTGCATCCGGCTCAGCCCCTTGACGTGCGGGTAAATGCTCATCAGCCCCATGTTCAGAATCAGGAAATCATGGACCGTCTTGTGGGCGACATAGGCGTATACCAGACCGATCGCCATGCCCACCGAAGCGACCGTCTCCACGAGGGGGCCCACGATCTCCGTGGCCTTCTGCCAGCGCATGATGAGCTGCATCATTTTGGAGCTCGCCCGGTTGAAACGTTCTCTCTCGAAATCTTCGCGAGCGTTGGCTTTGACGACCTTGATCCCGGAAAAACTCTCCTGCATCGTGGTCATGAGAACCCCGGCCTCCTCCTCCTCTTTGCCCCCGGCCAGCCGCACTTTTTTGCTGACCAACGTCACCGGTACGATGCAGAGCGGGAAAACCACGCAAGCCCCAAGGGTGTAAACCCAGTCGATATGGAGCAAGGTTCCCATGATCGCGAGGATGGACACAGGGAAAATGATGAGGGCACAAACCATGTCCGTCGCGGCGGTCGCCGCCATCCGGGTCTGGTTGTAAACGGCCTGGATCAGATCCCCCTGCTTTGCCGTGCTGTAAAAGGAGATGGGCTGTCTAAGGAGATTGCTGAACAGTTCGTCGCGGACCTGGTAAAGCACCTTGTTGCCAACCCAGAAGATGCAGTATTTGTTCAGATACTCGAACATTCCCTTGATGAATATAAGAAGAGGGATGCTCAGACAGACCACGGAAACAAAGATCCACTGCTGCCAGCCTTCGCGGATCACCGGACGTTCAAATTTCACATTGGCGAGAAAAGGGACGCCTTTGAAGGGATGGATGGTCTCAGTTTTCGGGGCTTTGCCACCCTCACTGGCGGGAACCTCGGCAACCACAGGGGCGCGATCAGCGGGAACCGATGCTTCGACCTGCAAAGTCGGGGGCGATGGTTCGTCGGCAGGATCAGTCGGCAGGACGATCGTGAAAACCGCACGGATGACGAGGAGCAGAAAGCCATTGAAGAGCCCCCCGGTGATCCCGAAGAAAATCCCCAGCGCGAAACGGCCCCGGTAGGGTTTCACATAGGAAAGGAGCCGCTTGTAGGGGCTCTTGGCCGCCGCCAAGAACTCGGCGGTGGTCATTTGCGAGAGATCCTTCCGGGAGTACTTTTTTTGTTTGTCCGCGGAAGTCGATTCGGTTTCTGTGCTCATGGATACCAATTCCCTATGGATCAGGCGCCTCCTTCGAGATAGGCTTGCCATTCCCCCGGGAGCGGGCATTGCTCAACCCCTGCGGCAATGCGTCCTTCGAAAGGCGGGGTGAAAGTGGTGCTGGTGCCGTAGGCCATGATCACATCCTGGGTGCTCCCGCAGCGCAGCGCATGGGCCACTCCGGAGGGGATCACCAACCCGATGTTGCCCGCCCCGGGGCGGTTGTCGCCATCAATGATGAAACGCATGATGCGGCGCTCCATACCCACTCGTTCGTCCACGAGGAGAAATTCAACGACGCCTTGAATGAAAAACATGGCATCCCACTGCTCAAGGGGGTAAGGCCGTTCATCATAGGACGCCGGCACTGTTCCGTAGAGCTTCTGGAACCATTCTTCGATGCTGAATCCAGCAGGGATGTGGGGAGGATGAATGTGGAATCCCTTGGCGGTTCCGGCAAACATCGTGGCAGTGGCCCATTGCTGGGGCTTGAGCCCGATGTCGTGGAGCCGACCTTCTGTGAGACGGGCGAACTCGCCGAACCACCCCCGGTGGCGTTGCTGAAAAATTCGGCGCGTGAAAATCTCCACCCCAGGAATCCAAGCGCTTTCCAGCCCGGGTTTGGGTCCGGGGACCTCGGTGGCGATTTCACCGGCTTCGACACCGGAAGTGCGGAGTCTGGTGGCCAGATCAGGTCTGGTGTAATCGCGGATATCGAGGGCGGCACGGGCTTCAGGGCGCAGGCCGCGCCAGAGGGTGTCCTTGTCGGAAGTCGGATCTTTGCTCATTGTCGGAGGACTGACAGTGTGGAGGGGCTTTCACCTTCATGCAACCTTTCAATCGAACGGGCGCCACGGTGTCAGGGGGGGGAAATGTTCCGGAAAAGGACAATCCAACCTCCATCAATCCTTCTTTGGGACTATTTCTCCGCGGAAACCAAGCCTTGAGCAATCATTGGGGTCTGCGGCAGTCAAGAACTGGACCCACCATCGGGGGGCGCAGAATCGGAGTCATCATCTGAAAGGATGCTGGAATGCACTGCCGGAAGTTTATCAGGACGGCGAATGAACTGGGGCAACCGGTGCGCCAACTTCGCCAAAGGATACCAAGGGCTGGGCCAGAGACCGTATTTGCGGAAGGCACGGAGGCCTTCAAGGTTGTTGCGGAGGATATTGCCAAGCGAACGGTTTGTCACTCCCCCCACCCGCATAAGGACCCAGATGGAAGGCACATGGACGGTACGGATTCGCGCGACCTCAAAGAAACGGAGCAGGAGATCCCAATCAGCGCCAAACTGAAAACCGGGATCAAATCCTCCATGCTTTTCATAAACGGACTTCCGGGCATAAAAGGTGGGATGGGGAGGCATCCAACCATAGCGGAACAGTCCCGCATGAAAGGGCTTTGACTTCCAATATCGGACGATGTCACCCGGATCCGCGCGCCTCACGTAACAGAGGTCCGCATGGCAGGCTTCCATCACCGGATCCGCCAGGGCCGCCGCGACTTCGGTGAGCACCCGGTCATGCGCCAGCACATCGTCGGCATTCAGAAACCCCACCACATCACCCGTAGCGAGGGTGAGGCCTTTGTTCATGGCATGGTAGAGCCCTTCATCCGGCTCACTCAGGACACGCAATCCCGGGCGCGCCGCGCGGGCCAGAAGTTCGCTGGTGCCATCCGTCGAGGCCCCATCAATAACCCAATGCTCTACCTCAGAGTGCTGCTGACGCCGCACCGATTCGAGACAATCCCCCAGCGTCGTCACGGCATTGCGGCAGACAGTGATGACGGTGATTTTCATGTGAGATATCCCAATGCGGAAAGCAACGACGCTGTTTCTCCGGTGACTTGGGAGGCTTGCTCAGCAGTAAGCCCATTATGAACCGATCGGGTGGCCGGTTGCCTCACCATGGCCGCTGCCGCCGCCAGAGTGGAGGCTTCCCGGCTCAAGCCTGTAAATCCATAGAGCAAATCCAGACTGCTCCCCGGGTCTCGTATCAGATCTTCGTAGCGAATGACCATGGAGGTTTCCTTCGGCAGCCTGCCCAATTCCTTCACTCCTGTCTCAACCAGCCCATTCCATTGTTTGGCCAACCGGATTTCCTCAGGCAATCCGATCCAACTCTGCCATCCGGGAGGACGCGGCCCCCAGAATCGTTTCCGGCCTCCCCGCCAAATCGGCTCGACAATCCCGCGAAAGGCGAGCGCGATTTGCGCTGGCCACACATTCAGGGGAGTTTCCCGAACTCTCGAGAGGAGCCTCCCCGCATCAGGAGGCTTGGCCAGCATCCCCCGCATGGATGCCACCACAGACCGGGGGTCCCTGACCAAGTGGATGAATCGGACATCGGGATACAAGGCGTAAATGAACGGAATCCGGAGCAAATTGGAAGGGGTTTTCTCAGCAAACCGGGTCCGTCCCGAACGCAGCACAAACCGCCCGAAAACACCATCGATCTGGTGGGCGACGCGCTCCGTGAGGTGGGACGCGTCCAGGCTATCGTCGCTGCGCCACGAATTCCCCTGGGACCAGATAGGACGGGGTTCTTCCCAATAGGCAATGTCCGGATGGGCCGCAAAAAGTTTTCCCAACAGCGTGGTTCCGGAACGGGGTGCCCCCAACAGGACAATGGGCAATCGGATCTTCCGGGTCATCGGTCTGGATTAGGTCCCCGGGAACGACGCAGAACGGCGGGATTCCCTCCGTAAACCATTTCTGGAAGAAGGGAGTCCGTAGCAACGCTCCCGAAGGTGAGAATGGCTCGGGCCCCCACAGTGGCTCCGGGACCAACCCGGCAGTGAGCGGCGAGCCAGGCGCCATCGCCGACAAGGATCGGCTCAAGTCGGAGGTCAAAATGCGGGGATCGGTAGTCGTGGTTCCCTGTCACAAGGCACGCCCCCTGTGAAATGACAACGTGATCCCCCAACGAGACAGGCGCGGGATTGTCAATCCAGACCCTTTCGCCAATCCAGCAATGCTTTCCTATGGCCAGCTTCCAGGGAAATTTGATCTGAACTCTGGGCTTGATGACGAGCCCCCGGCCGATCCGAGCCCCAAACAAGCGCAACACCCAGGCCTTCCCAGCCATGGGCCAGGGAAAGGGGGATTCGAATCCAACCAGACTCACGGCATACCATAGGATCCGGCGCAGCGTGGAGCCGGGGCGGTCATCCCCTTTGCAATACGCGGTGAGATCGGGGTTTGCAGCGGGGTCGTTCATGTTTCGGGGAAATCATCCGTAAACACATTCTTCGGGACGGCTCCGCCATCGAGAACCCATTGATAAAAGGCAGCAAAGGCGGAACCCACCGTCGCCCAATTCAGGTGTTTTTCGACCCAGTTTTTTCCCCGTCGGCCCATGGCCCGTCGCGCTTCATCACTCATCGCAAAAGCTGAGGCCAGCCCGGCTGTCAGACCCGGCACGGACACGGGCATCTGCCAACCACATGCCTGATGCACCAAACTGCTCCAAGGGGCCCCGGTGGTGGTCAACACTGGCACGCCAAATTGCAGAGCCTCGGCCACGACGAGACCAAAATTCTCAGAATGGGTCGGCAGCACAAACAGATCGGCCATTCGGAAGGCCGTGTCACGCTCAGGACCCGTCAGAAGTCCCCTGAAACGGACCACATCCTGCAGCCTCCACCGCTCTACCAGGCGCTCCAGCTGTGCCCGGTGCCCGTTTTCGTCCGGGCCGGCGATGATCAATTCCCAGCCGTCCGGACGCAACTGGTGCCATGCCTCCAGCAACAGTGGGAGACCTTTTTTGGGGTGAAGCCGTGAGAGGAAGAGAGCGCTCCGACGGTTCCTGAAGGCGGAAGCTGATGGAGGATCAAGGGCCTCTCCTGGTATGGGATTGAGACCGGGAGGGGAAAGGAAAATGGGTTGCCGGAATCCCAATTGACGCACTGAACGACCTTCCTCCACGGAAGTGACATGGAAAGCGGCGGCACTTTTCAAATCGCGATGCTGATACAAGCTCCAGGCAATCTTTTTCCGCCACGCATGGTGCCCCAAAGCCCATGGCTCAAGCATGCCATGAGGAGAGACCACCCATGGGAGCGACAGACGATGGGCAAATCGGGCTCCTTCTCGGCAGATCCTCACCCAGAGTCCATGTTGGTGCACGAGGGAAACAGGTCCAAGAGCATGGGCACGACGAAAGCGATCCATGATGGGGGCGGCCTCCTGGGACTCTGCAACCTTGGCCCCTTCCACCAAGCGTACTGTGTTCCGGGCATCTGCGGTGACAAGAGCAACCTCCGTTCTTGAGGCGGCCAGACACCGGCTCAATCCGACCACCACCACCGGAAGCCCTCCGTGGGAAGCCGCCAACGAATGGGTAAGTTCCAAAATCTTCATGGCTGGGGGCGACAGGCCAAAAGGCAGATTCCCCACATCAGGACCGTATCCATGACGAAGCGGTGAAGACCCATGCCGATACTGTTGCCCAAGACATGGAACGCGAAAGGAAACACTCCAACCAAATACACTAGAAACCAGGGGCCCGGCTCCCCCGGGAGGGGGCGAAAACGGCTTTCCAGAGCGTGCAGCCCTTTTCCAGCGAGCCAGCAGAGTCCCAAGGCCCCCAACCAGCCGAAATTCCAATACCCCTCGGCGACCAATCCCGGAGGAACCCCCGCGACACGTTGATCGTAAACAACCGCACCAATCTCAGGACCGGGGTGAGTGACCGGTTTGCCGGGCCAGATTTCCCGGGGCACAGGTGAGAGAGCCCATACCGCGATCGTCCTTCCCCAAGCATAAGGGAGTTCTTCCGGGACAGCGTTCATGATGTGCGCCGTTTTGAAAAGATCGATCTGATTTCGATTCATTACCACCGAATCAAAGGCCTCCCATCCGGGGTGAAAACGTTCCCAAGCACCGGCAGAGTCGCGTTCCACCCGCAACAGCGTCATGCTTTGGACCAACACGGCGACCAGAAAAAGTCCCGGCACGGCCACCCATTTGGCCACCGATGGACGAAGATGATAGATGAGGGCGAGCGAGAGCAATGCATTCATGGCAACCGTGCCCCGCAGGCTGGCATAGATGGGAACGATCGCGCTGCAAACAAACAGCAGCCCCGAGAAGCCCAACTTGGCCTTCTGAGATCGGCTTTCCTCCCCAAGAGCATCCCCCAGGAGCAGCAAATGCCCAAAGAAGCCGAACGATGCCAAAAAACGAGCCCACCCAAAGGACAGATACCCGCTCCCGGTCAATTCGAGGTCGGGAATGACGGTACGCTTTGCCGAAAGAAGCCCGGAAGCTGAATCCCGCGTCAAGCTGATGTAGGCCACCGTTCCCACCAAAGAGAGCCCCAAGAGCAACCACGCTACCGGGTAAAGCCGGGACTGGTCCCAAGAAAGACACCTTGCCACTTTTCTGGCCGTCGGAACGCCAAACCCTGCCGCGAAAAGGCCAAGGGAGGCAAGCAGGAGCAGGCCAGGCCAGGCAAAACAAGTGGGCGCTTTCCCCAACCAATACATCTCATCCAAGGTGGTCTCATCCGGAAAGCCGGCAGACACGTAAAAGCCACGCAGGGTCAACCCGATCAGCATGGAGAGCGCTCCCATGGTCCAGGAAGAGAGCCAATCAAACCTCCCTGCCCGAGCCGCAGGAACAAGGACAATCCCCAGCGTCCAAACGCCAACGGCAGCCGGGATCATCCCCGGATGCCAGAGCACGAGCACGGTGAGTCCCGTCGCAACCAGGCACACCGCGATGAGCACCCCGAAGGGAGAAATCATTCGGCGAGTTAAGGAAAATTGAACCACAGGAATGAAGACTCAGGCTGAGGGATCGTTTTTTCAAGCACGCCAACACCAAACCCCCAAAACAACGGCCACCGAAAGCATCGTCGGCACCAGCAATGGACGGTATAGCGATGACCATGGCAGACTCACCGTTTTGGAAACGATCCCGGGCAGAAAGATCCCATGCACAACCAACAACACTCCCGAAAAAACGCCCGGGATAAGCCATTGCCATGACGCGGCAGGCAATCCCGCAATGCCCGCAACGATTAGCAGCGGACTGACCAGGGAGCCAGTCAAGAGCAGCGGCGCATACCGTTTCACTTGCCCCGCTCCGGAGAGGATCGCCATCCAAGGCTCGGAGATGCTCCTGACCACCACCCCTATGAGCAACACTCTTATTTGAAAAGCGGCCAGGGACAGTAACTCGTCAGAATGATTCAAACGGTGCCCCAGCCACCATCGAAGCAGGTCTTCCGCCCACACCCAGAACACCGCCGCAGTCGGGATCACAATCCACGCCGCCAATCCCGTCTGGCTTTTCGTGAGAACCGCCAGATCGGCATCCTGTCCCCTGGACTGTTGTCGTGCGGAGACCGCATCCAGGCCGTTGACGACTCCCATGGCAAGTTGCCGCACATAGGAGGCCGCCTGGCCAGCGAGTGAAAAGACCAGTCCCGGGACAAGCCCCAAAAACGCATTGGAGAGCAAAATATCGAGTCGGAGATGAAAATTCATGGCCACAGCTTGGACCGCATTCCATCCAAAGGATCCGGCCACATCCCGCAGCCGCTCCCGGGAGGCGTGCCAAGGCGCCTGGCGGCTCATGGGAACACGCCAAAATTGCCAACTGGCCACCGCGATCTGCAGCATTCCATTGGCAAGCGTCACGGTCCGGCCATAGGCCACGATCCCCTCGGCCGCATGATCGACTCCAAAGGCCGACGCCACCCAGCAAGCGGAAGCCAATTCGATAGCCCGTTCGAGCATCAGGATCCCGTTGTAGGTGGCTTGCCGTTCCTGAACGACCAAAGATGTGACGAAGGGCCCCAACGCAAGGGCCAGAACAGTTTGCCCAGCCTTCCAGCATAGGAACAAAAAAGAGGCCTCCCTCAATGCTGGTGGGATGTCCAGCCAAGGCAGCAGTACCACCACCAAGCCAAAGGCCAAAAGGGAAAGTCCCCCGCCAATTCCTCCCAAGGCAAGGGCGCCCCGGAAAACTTCGGGAAACTCCTTTGCCTGCTGCTGGCTGTGCCAGGCCGCTCCAAGTCGGGGGACCAAACCGGCCCGGGTGACCTCCCTGAGCAGTTGGGCGATCCCACTCCCTGCGGTCAAAGCGGCGATGACCCCGTAAGCTTCCTGCCCGAGTCCTAGGAGGAGGCGCACCACGAGGAGCCCCATCACAAATCCGGCTCCCAGTTGGAGGAAATTGGAGCCGATCCGTAGGGCGTGTTTTCTTCGTTCTGGATCCATCGCGGTCACGGAGAGGAAACCAGATACTGCTGCCGGACCTCCTTCAGATCCCAGAGAGCCTGGTCGAGTCCCAAGAGGCGTCGCAACTCCTCTGCGTCAGCTGCGACCTGGCTGAGAATGAAGTCGACCGTTTCCAGGCTCGGCGCCGCCGGGCGCCCTTGGCTTCTCGGCAGTAGCCAGTTTCGGAACCTCTCCCGCATCTCGGCGGAGACCAGCGGACGGAGGATTCGGCGGTAGAATGGCAAGTCCAGGCAACGGCGCCAACCTGGAGTGACCAGCGGACGTCCTTCCGTGGGATTCCTCACGATCGCAGGACTCCGCAGCGTCAGCTCCGGATTGATGCCCAAGAAACCCAGGATTTCAGCGAGGGTCTCCGTCCGATGGCTGACATAGTCCTCGAACCTGACCACCATCAGAGATTCCCGCCCGAAAGCCGACACCCACGGGCGGAGTTGCCATGCATAGCGGCTATACTGAATGAGGCGTGGAAAATCCCGCACCGCCTGATCGATCTGACGCCCCATGCCTTCATTCAGCTTCCCCAGTTGCGAACTGACAAAGGCGTGATGACTCCGGGTTCGCGACACCGGCTCCCGCACCAAGTATACAATTCGGGGCGTTCGACCGGCGAATAGCACCCGGGCCCGGGTCACCACATGAGCGGATTCTGGCAATTTTGCATAGTCCGGCGAAACTTCCCCACAAAGTTGGTCCGGGCGGGCGCGACGGAATGCTTCCTGATAGACCTCTGCGGGAGCGGGCTGGCACAGCGCATTGAGTTCCTTTTCGGCCAGAAAGAGCCCCGGCACCTGCCGGAGATCGTGGTAGAGGCTCGTTGTTCCGCATTTCATCGCGCCGATGACGAGGAAATCCGGGATCCGGCCCTCTGGTGCCGCCCTGCTCATGGTCCGGTCCGCCTATCGCCCGCGGTAGTTGAAGAGGTCGGACAAGGACAACTTCCGTTCGATGCCCTTCTGCCGTAGTGCGCGCTCCATGGCCGCATGGATCTTTCTTTGCGCCCGATGCGTCAATTCCCTTCCTCTCCGGGCTTTCGAGACCACTTTGTGGGTCAATTGGTCTGTGCTTGAGCAGACCAGAAAGTGGTTCTCAATGCCCAATTCGATCATCAACGCATCCAGTGGCTGGGCGCCATGCTCCAATCCAACGTGCTCCTGTTCCGGTTCGTTTTCCTGCATGGCACGATTTAGCATCGGATCGCGACAAAAGACATGGAAATCGATGCCGGCCACACCGGTGCCGGTGGAGGGGAAAGTTTCCAACCTTCCTCCAGCACGGGAACATTCTCTTGCGTTCGTGTCCTCATGGCGAAAAATTGCCAGCCATCATGGCTACCCGAGTTCTCCTCACCACCACTTCCTTTCAAGACACACCCGGCCCTCACCATGAGTTGCTGGAAAGCCAGGGCTACGAAATCGTGCGGGAGCGCGGTCCGCTCCCAGAGGCCAAAATGCTTGAACTTGCGGGTGAATTTGACGCGTTCCTGTGCGGTGATGATGCCATCACCAGGGCGGTGATCGAAAAGTCGCTGCCCCGTCTCAAGGTTTTGAGCAAATACGGCATCGGCCTGGACAAAATCGACGTCGCCTGTGCCACTGAAAACCGCATTCCCGTCCTCAACACTCCAGGAGTGAACCACACCACGGTCGCCGAGCACACCTTTGGACTGCTGCTTTGCCTTTCGAAACACCTTGTCGAAGTCGCGGGTGCCGCCCGCCAAGGGCAGTGGAAGCGGGTCACCGGTCATGAAATTCTCGGCAGAACAATGGGTATCATCGGGATGGGTCGAATCGGAAAAGAAGTGGCCATCCGTGCCAAAGCCTTCGGCATGCCGGTGATCGCCTATGACATTTACTGGGACGAAGGCTTCGCAACAGAACACGGGGTGACCCGTTGCCAGACCATGAACGAGGTCCTCGAGCAGGCGGACGTCATTTCCCTGCACTGCTTCCTTTCCGACGAGACCCGGGGGTTGATCGGGGCCGACAGCATCGCTCGCATGAAAAAGGGAGCCATCGTCCTGAACTGCGCCCGGGGAGAATTGGTGGAAACCCAGGCCCTTGCCGAAGCCCTCGCCTCCGGCAAATTGGGTGGTTACGGAGCGGACGTCTTGGACGAGGAGCCCCCCCCTGCGGACCACCCCCTGCTTTCGGCGCCGAACACGGTGATCACTTCCCACATTGGTTCCCGCACCTATGAAAGCGTTGTCCGTCAGGCGCTGCGCGCCGTGAACAACCTGAACCACTACCTCGGCGGGGATCCGGATTTCATTCAGGCGAACCGTTGGTAAGGACGCGATCAGGGAGCTTCCCAGCTTGAGTCCAAAGCCTTACATTGGCTTGGCTTAGAGATGAAGAAGGTTCCGTTGCAACATCCCCAACTGCCCCGGCGCGCCGCCATTCAGGTGGGAGCGGTCAGTATCTTGGGCCTGGGGATGAACCATCTGGCGGCATTGCAGGCCCTTTCCGGGGAATCAGCGAGCCGCCCGGCCCGGGCCAAATCGGTCATTTTCATTTTCCTCTCAGGCGGACTGTCCCAACACGATTCCTTCGACATGAAGCCGGACGCCCCACCGGAGGTGCGCGGCGAATTCCAGTCCATCCCCACTAAAACCCCCGGATTCCGGATCTGTGAGCACCTGCCCCACCTGGCAAAGTGCAGCAACCTGTGGTCAGTCTGCCGCTCCCTGACCCATCCTTTCAACGAGCATTCCCAAGGTCACCATGCCATGCTGACAGGGCGATCGGACATGCCAGATGGATTTGATCCGGGGAAACCGAAAGAGTCAGACTGGCCCTCCATCGCCTCACTGGCGGGCTCACAACTTTCCAACAAGGGCAACAATCTGCCCCCGGCGGTGGTATTGCCGGAGAAACTCATCCACCGTTCCGGACGGGTCATTCCGGGACAATTCGGTGGAAAAATGGGCCATTTTTATGACCCGTTTTTTATCGAAGCTTCGCGGTTCAATGCCAAGAATTACGGTGCCTATCCGGAATACCTGTTTCACCATGAACGCGGCCGGGAAGACGCGGCGCACCTCTCGTTCGAAGCCCCCAACCTGACCCTACCCGAACGACTTGCCAACGGGAGGCTCACCGGCCGCCTCGATCTTCTGGCCCATTTGGATGCCGAACAGGCGGGCTTTGAACGCATGGCTGAAACGGCCGATCTCGACCGGCACCGCCAGCGGGCCGCGGCCCTGCTGTTTGATCCCAAAACCCGCCGTGCGTTTGATGTTCACGCGGCACCAGCCAAGGATCAAGACCGCTACGGACGCAATTCTTTTGGATGGTCCCTGCTCATGGCCAGGCAACTGGTGGAATCAGGCGTGCGTCTGGTCCAAGTCAATCTCGGCAACAATGAAGCCTGGGACACGCATCAGTCCGCGTTTCCCAATCTGAAGAATTTTCTCCTTCCTCCGATGGACCGCGGCGTGGCCGCGTTGCTCTCTGATCTGCAAGAAAAGGGGATGCTTGACGATACCCTGGTGGTGATGGCGGGAGAGTTCGGAAGAACCCCCAAGATTTCAGCTATCAGCGGAGCCAGACTGCCGGGGAGGGATCACTGGGGAGCGGCCCAGACAGTGTTCCTTGCCGGTGGAGGCCTTCAAGGCGGTCGGGTGATCGGTTCCACGGACAAACTGGGCGCCTTCCCGGCGAGCGAACCCCAGACCCCGGAGAATCTCGCGGCAACCATTTATGAAAGTCTCGGGTTGCCCCGCGATGCCAAATGGCTTGATTCCGGCGACCGGCCCCACATGCTTTACAATGGACGGCCGATTCCCGGCCTGGTTTGACGCCTATTCAGCGACGCCACCGAGCTTTTTGGCTTGGGCCACGCTTGCATCGGAGAGTTTTTCCAAGGGCACATTGAAGCTTCTCCCATTCTCCGTGACAATCACCACGGTGTTGCCGGCGAGTCTCATGAACCTTGCTTTCAATTCCTTGCCCTCTTTGTTGGTCCAGGACAAAAATTCCTGACTCGGGGAGGGTGGCGCCGGTTTTTTCATGTCGCCGGTTTTGCCTTCGGCAGCGGCGTCCACCACCGCGCCTTCCTTGATCCAGTCCTCAATAAGCTTGAGTTCCTTTTCCGGCAACGGCTGCCCTTTGCGCGGCATGAAGTCCGAATCGGATGGGTCCAACTTCATCAATCTGAGCAGGTCACTTGCTTCCGGATCGCTTGGCACCACCGGACGGTTCTTGCCCACATGGTCTTCCTTGAATTTGTCCAAATTGTCGAGGATAAGACTCCCCTTGGAATTGCCCTCGCGATGGCACTCAAAGCAGTGCTCCTTCATGATGGGCATGATGTCTTTTTTGTAGTCCAGCGCCGGGGAGGCCTGAACGGAAAGTCCAAGGAGGATACAAGTGGCACGCAATGCGTTCATGGTCTGGGAATGGCTGGGGGATGAATCGACCCGCAAAATAATCCGCATTCCGGCAAAAACGAGAACATTTTTGACCTGCCAGAACGGCGCCATCGCGCCCTCACACTCGCAATCGGGACACGGAAATGTCGCCGCCGAAACAGACCGCGACATCACTCTCC
The DNA here is from genome assembly GCA_020852405.1 of Verrucomicrobiales bacterium. Classification (GTDB taxonomy): domain Bacteria; phylum Verrucomicrobiota; class Verrucomicrobiia; order Verrucomicrobiales; family DEV007; genus JACKQE01. The sequence goes on along the minus strand of JADZAX010000067.1, from coordinate 3,034 downwards.
GGCCCGTGTGGTCGCTCATGATAGCGACCGGTGTAATGCCACAGGTTGTCAGAGCCGGGACGATGGTAGGCATTTTCCAACGGTTTTCGCTCGGGAATGGCGTGTCGGTGCCGGGGAGCCGGGGAATCCGGAGGCAGATGAGGCAGGTTCACATTCCAGAACTCCCCATCCTCCAAAGTCCCCTCCATCAACTCTTGAAACACCAACGCTGCCCGCAAGGCGGCTGTTTCCCAATCCAATGGCAACCCGCGAACGAGAAAGTGTGAAAACGCGGCCGAGGCCACACCATGGTAGGCGGCCTCCCGTGCTGCCGCGACCGTTCCCGAAATAGGGATGTCATGCCCCATATTACCTCCAGCGTTGATCCCCGATAGAACCCAGTCCGGTCGCCAAGGTAGGATCACCGAGAGGGCCAGTCGGACACAGTCCGCCGGAGTACCCCCGACGGCGAAGATACCCTCCCCACGCTCATCCACCCGGAGGGGTGCCGTTGTGGTGACCCGGTGGCCGACCTGCGAGGACTCGGCCGCCGGCGCAACGACCAGGATTTCTGCCTCCGGCCAGAGCCGGAGACAAGCCCCGCGCATGGCCATGAGCCCAGGGGCATCCCATCCATCATCATTGGTCAACAGCAGTCGCATTGTGAAAGGAAGAGTCTTATCGTCCGCCGCCTGGGCGCGATCAACCGAAATCGGCTGCTGCGCTGGACAACCTTGGATTCTGGCCTAGGTTGTTGGCTGATTCATCAACCCCCAAAATCCAACCTCCATGAAACGGCGTCACGTATTTTTCCTGCTCGCCTCTTTTCTCACCGGCTTCAACCTTATGGCTCAAGACGAAATCAAAGACATCAACGCGGTCATCAAAACGAACAAAGGAGACATTGAAGTCGAACTCTACGCTTCAAAGACTCCGATCACCGTGGGCAATTTCCTCAACCTGGCCAAGCATGGCTACTACGACGGGATTGCCTTCCACCGTGTGATCCCGGACTTCATGGTGCAAGGCGGAGATCCCACCGGCACCGGCAGCGGTGGCCCCGGCTACCGCTTCGAGGATGAGTGCCGCGCCGACTTGAAACACACCGGACCTGGAACGCTCTCGATGGCCAACGCCGGTCCCGGCACCAACGGCAGCCAGTTCTTCATCACCCATGTCAAAACTGATTGGCTGGATGGCAAGCACACGGTGTTCGGCAAAGTGACAAAAGGCCAGGATGTGGTCGACTCCATCGCCAAGGGCGACAAGATCCTCAGCATTGAGATCAAAGACTCCACTGACGCTCTCTTCGCCAAAGTGCAAAGCCGCATCGACGAGTGGAACAAAGTCCTCGACCGCAAGTGAGCCGGTCGCCCGGCGGCCTTTCACCTTCTTTCAGCCCCTCATGAGCGCAGCGCCCGGTCTAGCGGTCGAGTATTACGACCGCTATGACCGGTGCCTGAAAGTCGAAGCCATTTTCGGAGAATCATTCCTCCGCTGGGCCTATGAATCCGCTGCCGGGCGCCTTTCGGTGGAGGCTTTGGTGAAACGGGCTTTCTTTTCCCGTGCCTACGGTTGGTGGGCGGCGTCCGCGCGCAGCCGCTCCCAAATCCCCGGCTTTGTTGCCAAGTATGGTGTCGATCTCACTGAGGCCGAGGACAGCTTGGGTGATTTCCCATCGTTCAATGCCTTTTTCACACGGCGCCTCAAACCAGAAGCACGTCCGTTGCCGCCGGAGTCGGGAGCGGTGGTGTTTCCAGCAGATGGGCGTCACCTCGGCTACCAAACCCTTTCCGAGGTGGACTCGGTCTACGCGAAAGGACAGCGTTTCGATTTGCCTCGACTTCTCGGAGATCCGGAATTGGCAGAACGCTATCGGGATGGGACAGCCGTGATTTCCCGGCTTTGTCCCGTGGATTATCATCGTTTCCACTTCTGTGCCGCCGGAACACCCGGACCGGGAAAGACCATCAACGGTGCCCTCTACTCGGTCAATCCGATCGCCCTGCGGCGCAATCTGGGCATACTCGTAGAAAACAAGCGGATCCTGACCGAGTTGGACACCGCCTCCACGCTGGGAAAGATTCTCATTCTGGAAGTTGGGGCGACCAATGTTGGAAGCATCGTCCAGACCTATACTCCGGATACACCGGTGACCCGAGGAGCGGAAAAAGGGTATTTCGCTTTCGGAGGCTCCATGACCATGCTGATTTTCGAACCTGGAAAGGTCCGCTTGGAGAACGATCTGGTGACCCAAACGGCCCGTGGCATCGAACTTTTTGCCCGGATGGGTGACCGCCTAGGCCTCGCCTGAGCCTGCCATGACGATGCTGTACCAGCGTTGGCTGACCCTCTGCAACCAGCGCGGATCGGAGCTGGCTTTAGTCGATCTGACCCAACAGCGGCAATGGACCTTTGCTGAAATCCAGGACCGGCTGCGCCGCCTTCCCAGGGCGCCTGAATTGGTCGCCCCCCAGGGGTTTTCTGTGGAAACGGTTTTTGCCACCCTCCGGGCATGGCGGGATGAGCTTATTTTGTGCCCACTTGAAGACAAGAACCAAGCCGCTCCCCCGGCCCCCTTCCTGCAACAACTGCCCGAAGGGATCTGCCACCTCAAACGAACCTCCGGATCCACCGGAAATCCGAGATGGATCATGTTCAAACCGGAGCAATTGATTGCCGATGCGGATCAGATTGTGGACACGATGGGGCTCGATTCTTCACGACCCAATCTCGGGGTGATTTCCATGGCGCATTCCTACGGCTTCTCCAGCCTGGTCCTGCCGCTCCTCCTCCACGGAATCCCCTTGGTTTGGGCCGGTGGGTTTCTCCCGGAACCGGTCGCCGACGCCCTCCAATCCGAATGGGCCCCCTTCACCCTCCCGGGCGTCCCTGCCATGTGGCGGGCTTGGGCTGCAGCCGGAATTTTGGGGAGCGGCATCGGCTTGGCGATCTCCGCCGGAGCCCCACTCGGATTGGACCTGGAGCGTGACATCCATCAACGTTTCGGTCTCAAAGTGCATAATTTTTATGGCTCGAGTGAATGCGGAGGCAT
>JADZAX010000066.1 GCA_020852405.1 Verrucomicrobiales bacterium | reverse complement strand
TGACGCGTTCTCACTGCCAGGGTAAGACCATCGTCGGTGTCGAAGGTGCGCGTCCCGTAGGCATCGCCGTCCCGGGTGCCGCCGTCGTTCCGCATCTCACGGAGACGGGGAATGGATTCCGGCGGGAGATTGCGGAACGTGATCCCGCGCAATCGTTGAATCGTCTTCTCCTGATGCATCAACCACCCGGATTCGCTGCCGGGCAGGGCCACGTCGGCCGACTGAACGAGGCGCTCGTCCATTTGGCGCATGGTGTCGTTTTCGGGCAGGTGCCCGCCGAATACGAGCAGGTTTTCCTCGGGTTCGACAACGTCCGTCACGTCGTCGGTCACCGGCGTCGGATCGTCCTTCAGGTGGGTGTTGAAAAAGGTGAAGATCGCCTGCCGCAGTTTCGGGGTATAGCCGTGCGGTGAGAGATCCTCGACGAGGTCGAACCGATCGGGAACGCCGAGCGCCGCATACTGGTGACGGATGCGGGTGGCGACCTCGCGATAGCCCGACGGACGCCACAGCACATCCTCGCTGCCCGACGCCATCAGGAAGGCGCGCGGCGCGATCAAGGCCCCGATGTCCGGCCAGCACCAGCGGTAGTAATTGACCCAGAAGGCGCAGTCGCAGTGGCCATCCGTCGCCCGGTCCACCGCCATCCGCTCAATGCTGCCGCTCTGACACACCGGCACCACCACCTTCACCCGCTCATCGGCCGCGCCGAGAAACCACGACATCGCCCCGCCGCCGCTGAGCCCGGTCACGCCCATCCTGTCCGCATCCACGTCGGGCCGCGACTGGAGATAATCGAGCGCCCGCATCGCATTCCACACCTCCGTGCCCGCCGGCGTGTAGCCGCGGCTCTGCCAATCCCAGCGGTCCTCCCGGTAGGTGCCGTGGTGGAATCCCTGGCACTCCCCGAGCTGCACCGGATCCAGCACCAGTGCCACATAGCCATGCTGCGCGAACCATCTCGGCTGCGCCTGATAGCCGGGCGCCACCTTGCCCTTGGTGTGGCCGCAGAGGTACAACACGGCGGGCAGTTTCCCCCCGGCGTTCGCCGGACGATAGAGATTCCCCGCCACGTGGGCCCCGGGCAAGCTCTGGAAATGGATCTTCTCCACCACGTAGTCGCCCCGCTCCAGCGTTCCCGTCACCGTCGCCTCCAGCGGCGCGCGCTCCGGCAGCGGCGAGAGGCCCAGCATCTCCAGCCATTTCCCGCGCCGTTCCTCGAGAGTCCCTTTCCAGATTTCCGGCGACAGGGGCCGTGGAAGAGACGCACTCGACACGGCGCGGGCATCCTCCGTCACCGAGCCGTAGAGCGAGAGGTCCGACTGGGCCGATGCCGCCAACGGACAAGCCGCAGCGAGGCCGCCGAGCGCGGAAAGCGCGGAGAGCATTCGGCTGGTGACGAAGCGAGTGCGGTTCATGGCTCGAATACAGATCACGAAACCGGGACGAGCCTCTTAGTTCGCCCCCGGCTTCAACTTGTCCAACAGGTAGTCGAGAAGGGTCGCATGGGTCACCTCGGGGGCACCGGGATAGACCAGTTCACTCCCCACGCCGGCCTCCCGGCAATGCTCCTGGAGCTTGACCCCGAAATTCGAGGTGTGGGTCGGGTCTTTCTGGTCCTGGCCGAGTCCCGGCGGAGTGGAGAAACTCAGGTAGACCGGTGGATCGTCCTTCGTGACGAGCGCATAGGGCGAGTATTCTGCGATCCAGGGCAGGATGGTGTCACGCTTGGCGAGGAACTCGTCGAACTGGGAGAGCTTCTTCTGCGGATCTCCGGTGAACCCGAAGGCGTGACCGCCGTAGCGGCTGTTCGGGGTCCATTCCTTCATCTGCGCCGGATCGAGCGTCGTCTGGGGACCGTTGACGGCGGCGAAGGCCAACCGCGTCGACTCCCGCGCCACCGGGTCGTCGCTTTTCGGGTCGGAGAGGTCGTCGTGGAACGCCAGCCAGAGCGACGTGCAGGCGCCCGCCGAACCACCGCTGGCCCCGATGCGCTGCTTGTCGATGCCCCACTCGCCGGCCTTGCCGCGGAGATATTGCAAAGCCCTCGCCGCGTCGTGGAGCGGCCCTTTGACCGGCGGAGTCACGCCGTCGGCGGCGGCTTCGGGAATGAAACGGTACTCGACCGAGGCGACCGAAATGCCCTCCTTGAGCAACGTCGGCAACATTGCGGACAGTCCGCTGAGGCGTCCCCCGGCCATCCAGCCGCCGCCATGGATGAACAGCAGCACGGGAGTGGGTTTGTCCGACGCCGCTTTCCAAAAATGCATCACCTGTTTCGGATGGGGCCCGTAGGCGACGTCGTAATGCGTCGGATGGGGCAGCGCCGGATTGGCCGCAAGGAAGGCTTTGCCCTCGGCCTCGCCGATTTCTCGAATGAAAATGTTCCGCCAGCGAATCTCGCCACCGTGCGTTTGCAGCATGATCGGTCCACGTTGGGGAAATGGCTGGGTCTTGTCGAAGTAGGGCTCGAACATGGCCCCATCGACCACCTGCCGGTTGTTGTAGGTCACCCAGGTGCGCGCCCCGATCTGTTTGATGCGGAAGGTGTTCCACTGGCCGAAGGGCTTGTCGACTTTCTCGATGGGATCACGGCCCAGGGTCTTCGGCGTGTTGTTGAACAGCCCGCCCGAACCCAGATGGGGACGCCGATCCGGCCGCAGGGGATCGAAGACCTGGTTGCTGTCCCAGATCTGCACCTGCGGCTGACCTCTCAGGTAAATGCCGCTGTCGGCACCCGCGACGGTCTTGTATTCGATCAGCAGCTCGAAATCCCCGAATTCCTCCTCGGTCGTCGCATAGGGGCCGGTGCCGCCGTTGACCAACTCGCCATTCTCCACCCTCCAATGTTGCGGGAACTCGGCCCGTTGGGCCTTGAGATTTTCCCCGAGTTTCTCTCCGGTGAGCTTGGCCGAGGCGTGGGGATTCCAGCCGTACCAGCCATCCAGATCCGCCCCGTTGAAAATGGCGCGGAATCCTTTGGGCGGGGCGGGATCAGCGGCGAAGGAGGAAGCCAGCGCCGTGCCCAGCAGAGCCACGACGAGTGAAAGGCGCTTGTGCGGGAAAAATCCGGATCTCATGTAGCCCATGATAGCGACAGTCCGGGATCTGGTCGAGACCGGGATGCACCGGAGTCGCGCCAGTGGCTTTAAACCGCGCCCTCCTCCGGGACTACGAATGGCGCCCGGTATTCCCGCTTCAGCAGGGCGTCCGCCGCCGGGTCCTCGATGAATTTCTCCCGGTCGCCGTCGAGGCGCAGGTGCCGTCCCAGCCTCATCGGGGTCTTCTCCAGATCCACTCCGGCTTCGACGAGGTAGTGCCGGGTGCGGTCCAGCGTTTCCTTTACGTCCTCATGCACTTGCAACTCACCGAGTTGTTTCTGGGCCTCCGTGACCGTGGCCGGTTGTCCGAGCCGGTAGGAAATGTTCGCGAGGTGACAGAGCGAGGACGACTGATGCCCCTCCGAAATTTCCGCGTGAAGGTCTTCCCGCTTCCGGCTTTTCACCGCGCCCAAGAAATTGGCGAAGTGACTTTCGGATTTTCCTTCGAAAGCCTTGATCAATTTTCCTTCCGGATCGTAGAGTCCGGTTTCGGCGATGATGCCACCGGGCCCGTAGAAAAACCACATCGCCTTGATGGCCGGATGGAACGGGGCCGTCTTCAGACCGCGCGTCTCCGACACGATGGTCTTGTCACCAAAGTCAAAGATACCGACCTGGGAATTTGGCGTCTCGCCAACATCGGTGTAACCCAGCCGGCCACCGTAGCTCATCACACTGCGTCCCAGGCCAGTGACGCCCAGTCCCCAGCGGCAGATGTCGATGGAGTGGACATTGCTGTTGCCGATGTCTCCGTTGCCGGTGTCCCACATCCAGTGCCAGTCGTAGTGAAAACGCGGCCGAGTCAGTTTCGTCAGCGGAGCCGGCCCCGCCCAGAGGTTGTAGTCGCAGCGAGGCGGCATGGCGCAATCCGTTGGACCGCCGATGGAACCCCGGCCTCCGTAAATGATGCTCCGGGCCAGATTCACCTCACCGAGGTTGCCCTCGTGAATGTAACGAATGGCCTCGGCCAGCGATCCCCGGGACCGGTTCTGTGTGCCGGTCTGGCAGATGCGTCCCAGCTGGTGCGCCACCTGGACGATGCGGCGTCCCTCGGCGACATTGTGGCTGACGGGTTTTTCGACATACACGTCCTTGCCCGCCTGCATCGCCCAGATGGCGGCGAGAGCGTGCCAGTGGTTCGGCGTCGCGATGAAAACGGCGTCGATCGTTTTGTCTTCCAGAATCACGCGCAAATCCTGGACTTTTTTCGGCATCGGCCGCTTCAGTTCCCCGGAAAGCAGTGCTCCGACTTCATCGGCACGGTCGAGATCGGGATCGCAGACATACGCGATGTCGGCCTCGGGCAGCCGCGACAGCTCGCGGGCATGGGCTTTCCCGCGGATCCCGCAACCGATGATGGCGACCGTCAACTTTTCGCCCGGGCTGACCGGTTGGGCGATTTCGGCAAACAGTGGCGCGGGCAGGGCGGCCGCGGCGGCGGCCATGACAGAGTCTTCGAAGAAACGGCGGCGGGTCAGGTTTTTCATAAAAGGATGGGGTCGGTTACAGCGATTATCAGGGGGCAATAGACAACTCGGTGAGGTAGATCGCGGTGATGGGTTTGCCGGAAGCGTCCTTCTCATGGCTGGAATAGTAGGAAACGAGGGCGCGGGTCTCCGACAAGGCAACGAAACCGGGGTATGAATTGTCCCCTCCGCTCGGCAACTCGGCAAACTCCTGCAGCGAATCCTCCACCAGCCAGCAGAGGGATGTCTTGGGGCCCGCCTCCCGGGTGGTCTTGCGTCCGCCGATGAGAATGTGACCACCCCATTGGGTGATCAGGGGCCCGCCGATGGGACGGTCGAAACTCGTCCGCACCCAATCAGTATAGGGAGGTTTGGACCTCAGAAGCTGGGCGTTCCCCCCGCCGCCGTTCCGCGCCGCCGCCACCAGACTGCCATCGTCGGTGAAGAGAAAGGCGGTCTCATCGCCGCCGGTTTCCTGGAAATAGGCCCGCTTTTTCCAGACCAACCCATCGTCGCTTTCCAGCATCAGCGACTGGATTTTGTCCCCCTCCCCTTTCGGTCCGATCTCGAATCCCGGCTTGCGTCGCCCACAGAGATAAGCCTTGCCTCCGGTCGTGGCGGCCCGCCATATGTAATGACCGAAGGTGCCCTCCAGCATCACCGGATCACTCCACTTGGCACCGTCTTCCGAGCGGACGGCATACCCAAGATGTTTGTTCATGTCGTATTCTTCCCGGGGCAGGGTCGTCGGACCGCTCCACCAGGTGCCGGTGTAAACAAAGAGTTGGTCCTGGAACACCAGAAAGTGGGGATCCCGGGTGTCGCGGTCTTTCACCGAAAACCGATGGACCGGCTCCCACGTCGCGCCTTCGTCCCTGCTGCGAAGTATGATCGTGACAGCGGTGGGGTGGACCATGTGTCCGTCGGGACAACTCCGGAAGGTCAGATAGAGCGCGTCGTGGAACCGGCAAAGATCAGTGAAGGCGTTATGCTCGCCATTGTGAAACACCCTGCGGACCGGCCCCACCCTGACCGTCGGCGGCGCGGCACCGGCATGCCCCGAGGCCATCACCAGCAGGGCGGTGAGGAAAATGCCAAGACATTTCATGGCTGGACCAATTTGGCGGACTCCACCCGGGCTTTGGCCAGAACATCGGCAAGGACGACCGGCGTCCCTCCCTGTCGCACGCTTTCATCGGCAGCCTCCATGAAGGTAAAGATCTCGACCGTTTCCGCTTGACTGACCGGTGGCACACCGGTGCGGAAAAACTTCGCGATTTGGCGGCAGAGACGCTCGTAGCTGGGCGATTCCGCGACCTGCACGATGCCTTTGCTGCCGTAGGCGGTGGCGCCGAAATCGGCCTTTCCTTTCACAATCCCGCGATAGGTGCCAAGGCGTCCGTCCTGCCAGGTGCCGGTGACCTGGTCATGCACCGGGCCTTTGACCCGCGAGACGGTCTGGCATCCGGGACCCATCAGGGTGTAGAGCGACTCGACTCCGTGGATGGCATAAAAGAACAGATCCGGCGTCCCACTTTGATACGAACACGGCCCCCAGGTCGTGGCCCCGAGGAGATCCCCGAGTGCCTCGTCCTGGCGCACGGAGGAAATCCGGTCGCCGAACCGGGTGGACGAACTCGAGAACAGGGCCACGTGGTGTTGCTTCGCCAGTTCGAACACCGCCAGGGTTTCCGCCAGCGTGCCGGCGACCGGCTTGTCGATGAAGACCGGTTTGCCGGAAGGGAAAATCTGCCGGACCTCCTCCAGGTGAATGCGCCCATCGACACTCTCCAGCAGCACGACATCGACCTTCTCCAAGAGCCGGGGAATGCTGTCGACAATCTCAACTCCCATGCCGCGGACCTGCTCGGTGAACTTGGCAACCCGGTCCTTGCTGGCGGGCATGTCCGTCCCGCCGGGATAGCCCGCGACCACCGTGATGCCCGCCAGGTCGCCCTCGGATTTGGGATTGTTGAACAACTTGGTGAACGCCGGGACATGCGACGTGTCGAGGCCGACAATGCCGGCCCGGAGAGGTTTGGGAGCCTCCTGCGCCGTGGCGGAGCCGCAGCTGGCAAGAGCGATGAAGAGGTGGAGGAGTCGTTTCATGGTTGTTTTTTCAAGAGTTCCGAGAGGGTCTGTTTCATCACTGTTTCCGACTCCGGAGCCGCGTAGGCCTGCGTGGGTTCGTAGCCGCCTTCTTGGAAAGAGCGCTCCAGGGGAATGTAACCGGTGATCCCATCGCCATAACTCGCGGTGGCGACAAAGCCATCGGGGCGCTGCGCTTGCGCGTAAAGTTGGTACTCGACGAAACTTTCACCCGGCAGATGCACCAGGCAGACCTCGTCCCCGAGATGCAGGGCCGTGAATGGGATCGGCTCACGGCGGTGGATGAAGCCCACGCGCAACGCGGCGGTGATGCGCTGTGAGGCCGTGACGGCGGGATTCCGCATCACTTTGAGCATCCGCTCCTCAGGGAACTCGGGATCCGGCAGCAGCACGACCGGAATCTGCCGCCACGCGATTTTGGTCAGGGGAATCCGCTTGGCGTTTACTTCGGACGCGACCATCGCGTCATGAATGCGGCCCGCCAACACCGGCCGGTTCGCCGGGCTGCCATCATTGTATTTCCCCGCGGCAACATTGCCCCCGCAACCTGTGAAATAAAGGTGGGGCACCCCGTCCTCCCGCGTGCGTTGCTCCCGGGCGATGCCGGCGAAATCACAAGAGACCATGCCGTCCCCATAGTAGCTCATCGGATGCGTGGCGTAGTAGTGCAGCGCGGCAAGCTTCCGTTCGCCATTCCAAAAGCTGACCGTTTTCAACTCCGGATCGACCAGTCCTTGCGGCAAGGCCCGCAGTTCCGGGTCCTTGGAAGCGCTGCCGCGCATCTTCCCCACTTTGCCATCCACGACCTGGACGCGGCGGTTGGAGGCCACCGCAGTGACGTCCGCCCCGCCGGTGGCGAGGTGGGTCACCGGCTGCGGAGATTTCAGCGCGGTTGCGAGGCTCGCGGCGACATCCTGGAGGGCCTTCTCCGCCGCCGCCACATCCACCACCGCGATATCGGGCAGCAAGGCCTGCACGGCGGCGTCCAAGAGGGGCGCATTGTGCTGATGCAGCGAATGCAGCGCCACCCGCTCCGCCGTGGTGCCCGCCGCCGTCGCCAGCACCTCCCGCCAATGGGCATGATCGGCGCCCCGGATCTCGCAGAAATCGACCGCACAAAGCACCACGGGCTTGTCATCGCCCAGGAGCACGATCCCCAGCGCCAGCAGCGGCTCGCTGACGCCGACGGCCGGCTTCACGAGACCGCCGCACAAAGGAGCGCCCATGGGAGGCGTCACGTCGGCGCGGAAGGTGGCGATTTTCACCGCGGAGGCCGAAATCCGCGGAGAATTTTCCGCTGCCACTTCCCCAGAGACTGGAAGCAGGAAGGCAAGCAGGAAACGGAGGGGCGGTTTCATCACAAAAAGGACGGGGCTGGCACCACATGGGACTCCCCCATCATCTCAAAACCCGCCTCGCAATGCTACGGCGCTTTCGCGGCGGTTCAGGGGAGTTTCGCGACATCGATCCGGGGCCGGTCGCGCGGGGTGGCGCTGCGGGCGAACGATTGGAGGAGATCGACCCTTTCATTGAAAAAACCGCCATTGCGGAGGAAGAAATGCCCGCCCTCGGCGCCCCCCGCATAGTCCAGACGGTGCCCTCCGGAAGCCGTGCCGTCACCGGTGAACCGAGCCCGCGTGATCTCGTGCCAGGCCCCCTTCACATCACCGACCCACACATTCCCGTGCTCGCCGCGCCGTCCCAGCCATCCTTGGGCGGGGTTAAAATTCTCCAAGAAAGAATGGAAGCCCTTGAGATGGGTGTCGGTCTGCGGACGGCGGAACCGGGCGATGAGCCGCCAATCAGTCTTTCCAACCTCGCCGAACCACGCCGCATAAATCGTGCTCCCCTTCCCGTCCGGCTTCACCGAGGTCAGAAACCGGTAGGCCACGCCGGCGCGCCACGGATGGACGAGATAGCTCTGACCACCGGAGCCTTCGTTGCCGAACTCCCCGATGTGAACGCCTTCGCCTTTCGCCAGCAGTTCCACCCGGGCTTCCGCCGGAATGTCTTTGGGATTGTCGGTTTTGAAAGGACTCCAGACGGAGAAGAGAATACGGCGCTCCGTCGCGCTGTTGACCTGGATCCCGAAATAGCCTTCGCGGAAGCCGTTGGCCATGAAGTAAGAGCCCACGGGATCCCAGCCCTCCGGCACCGTCAGCTCGCTGTAGCCATACTCCAGATCCTTGTCTTTGGGCAGTTCGTAGCTCAGGTGCACCGAAGGGCCGCGCCGACCCCAGTAAAACATGTTGCCTTGGTTGTTGGCCACGAAGGAGGACTTCAGATCCTTCGTGGCGGACGTCACGACCAGTGATTCCACTTCGGCAAAGATCGAGCCTGATTTTTTCAGCCCGGCCAGATCGACCCGGACATATCCTGGAGCGGCCAAGTCAATGTTGCCTGCGGGTGCGATCCGGGAAACTCCGGCCGGCGCCTCCACCGTGAAACTCTGCCCAGCCGCCTGGACTCGCAGGGTGGAGGTCCCTTCCGGCACTGCGAGACGCAACGCCACTTGCACCCGGCCCGGTTTGTTGATGTGGAAATACACGGAAACCACACTCTTCGGACTTTCCAGACGCATGGCTCCCTCCCGGGGAACCACGTCCTTGGAACCATCCTCCGCTGTGGTGATGAAGGCATTGCCGGCGAGAGGAATTTCCCACGTGGTGGGTTCTGCGGCATCGACCAGAGGCACCAGCAGCATTCCAGCAAGCAGGCCGCCCCGGAGAATCAGGTCGCCCCCGGGTTTGGAAAAATGGAGTCGAAACATCATCTCACAGATTGAGGGTGAACAGGAAAGCCGGAGGCATCAATGCCCGGCTTGGGGGAACGCAATCCTTTCAGCCGCAGGCACCGCGCCATCGTAGAGAAGTGAACTCTGCGGCGAAGAGTCGCCGATCCGACCGGGCAGATCCGAACCGGCGATCCCATGCTCGGAAGGCCCCGAACCAGAGAACCGAAAAAAGAAACAGAAGCGTGGAAGAGAAGACAAAGTCACAGCGGAAACTCCGGGCGTGCCCGGAGAACCGCATTATTGGGCATTCCGCGGTTCTTGAACAGTCCGCAATGCCGTCATTTGGGGCGAAATTCTCCCCTTCCGCAACTCAGGTGAAGAGGATGTGCGTGCCCTCCCCGGCGGATTCCTCATAAAACTGGCCGACCGTGAGAACGCCGTCGACGCGATCCGAAAGGTCTTCCTGTTTCAATTTGAACATGTCCATGGCCAACTTGCAGGCAAAGATTTTCCCGCCGGAATCGGAGATCAGCTCAAGAAACTCGCCCACGGGCGGAATGTCGAGTTCCTCCATTTTCTTGTTCATGAGTCCGGTGGCAAAGGCACTGATCCCCGGAAGGCCACCCATCCAGGTCGGAAAGGGCATGGTCATGGGCATCCCGAGCATCGGCATGGCCATGTTCATGGCCGGATTGCCAACGGTGGCGACCTTGAGATGATCGAGGGTCTTTTTGACCAGGGCATTGAGCCCGAAAAAGGTGAAAAAGAGCGACGCTTCAATGCCCTCCATGCGGGCGCCATTGGCCATGATGAGAGCGGGATAGACCCCGTCAAGGGATCCCCGGCTCACGATGATGCAGACTTTCTTGACGGGTTGCTTGTCGTCGGACGGATTCATGGGTTCTAAGATCGGGGTAAATGGAAAACAGGATTCTCAGATGCATCCCACAGGTTTGGGAATGCCTGCGATTTTGGAGGACTTCTTGAGCGGACCTCCGGGGAAGAGATCATAGAGTTCCTTGGTGGTGACAATCCCGCTTTTGCCCATGCTGCGGATCGTCAGAGCCGCACCTTTGGCCTGCTGTTCGCGGAGATAGCGGATGACCTTCCAATGTCCGTCCCCAAGAGGACCGACACCTTCTTCAGAGGCGATGGCAGCGGCGATGGCTTCGTTCCATTGGGACATGTCCGTGAGGTAACCTTCTTCGTTCACATCCACGGTGGTGCCTGCAATTTCTTTGTTCATGATCGGTCGGTGATGGCGGATTGGGAGAAAGAGGCTCAGGCCTCGACAGGTTTCTTTTTGGTGCGGCTGATGCCCGGAAGCGGCCAGGCCCTCAGCAGGACATTCCAATAAATGTGGCGGAAAGCCAACTTGCCCAGATGATTGAGCCAACTTTCCTTCAAAAGCCTTAGGGGGCCAAACCAGAAAGGGAACGGTCCTTCATGGGGCTCATAGTCATAACTGAAATCAATCAGCAGAGCCTTGCCGTTGCCGGATTCGATGAAACAGTTGGAATGACCGTCGAACTCTTCGAGGAGGGGTTCCCCCCGGAGGTGCCGCATGATGTTGTCGGCGAGGGTTTCGCTTTCAAAATGGGCCACCGATCCCGCTTTGGAGGCCGGAAGATTGGTGGCGTCACCGATCACGAAGACCTCGGGATACTGGAGCGACTGCAGGGTGTGTTTGTGGGTGGGGATGAAATCCAGATCATCCCCCAAACCAGAGCGGCGCACGCTTTCGTCCCCCATGTTCGTCGGGGTGGTCACGAGGAGATCATAGGGGACTTCGCGTCCGTCGTAGCAGACAAGCTTGTTGTTCTCCTGATCGACCCGTTCGGCGACAAAGTCGGTGACGAGGTCAATGCCTTTGTCACCCAGGAGGTGCCCGAGTTTCTTGGAGGCTTTCGGCTTCGTGAACGCTCCGGAAAGCGGTGTCACATAGGTCAGGGTGACCTGATCGCGCAGTCCCCGCTTGCGGAAAAAGGTGTCGGCCAGAAACGTGAATTCCAGCGGGGCCACTGGGCATTTGATCGGCATCTCATTGATATGGACGACCACCCGGCCTCCTTTGAATCCGGCCAAGGTCTCCCGCAGGGCCCGGGCCCCGTCGAGGGTGTAAAAATCGTGGACATTGACCCGCCACTTCGGCCCCAGCATGCCTTCGGTTTCTTCCGGAGCGGTCCGGCATCCGGTGGCGATGATCAGCAGATCGTAGTTCAACGTGCGTCCGTCCCGCAGCGTCACGGAACGTGTGCCGGGCGCGATTTGATCCACCTCCGCCTGGACAAACTCTACTCCGCGGGGAAGGAATTTCCGTGTCGGACGGATGATGTCGCTTTCTTCGTAGAGACCAAAAGGAAGAAAGAGAAATCCTGGTTGGTAAAGATGTCGGTCGGAACGGTCCACGACCGTGATCCTCCAATCGCCGGGGGGGAGACGCCTGTGGAGGTGATTGGCCATCATGGTGCCAGCGGTGCCGCCACCAAGAATCAGAAGGTGTTTGCTCATGAGTCGTGAGTCTCTCTTGCAATAACCCCTATATGCGCTTATGCGTATATGCAAGATAATTTTTCCCATTCCACCTCCAGATGAGCCAAACGCTGTCCTGTGACCCAAAGGGTATCATTCTGCCGTGTCCGAGCTGCGACACCGGCAACCGGATCCCTTACGCCCGGCTTGACCAGCAGGGACGTTGCGGATCCTGTCACCAAAACCTGCCCCTACCTTCCCTACCGGTGGAAATCGACGATGCCAGCGCCTTTGCGGCACTCCTTTCTCAGAGTCCTCTGCCGGTCGTGATTGACTTCTGGGCACCGTGGTGCGGCCCGTGCCGGATGATGGCTCCGGAATATGCCAAAGCGGCCCACCAGGCAGCGGGAGAAGCCATTTTCGTCAAAGTGAACACCGAAGACCATCCGGATCTCGCGGGACGATTCCACGTTCAGGGCATTCCGGCGTTCGCCCTGCTGCGTGGCGGACAGATCATCCGTCAGACCTCTGGAGCGCAGATGGCTCCCCAGTTGCTCGAATGGATGCGACGGGGTTGAACCACGCTCTCACCCAATCAGGGCTTGACCAGCGAATCGGTCTCCTGTAGGCGGAATCGGGTGCTCACGACGGAGTGCTTTTCCGGACCCGGTCGGTATTTGACATAGGTCGTGGCGACAATCGTGCCATCAGGCAGCAATTCCATTCCGGGATAGCCGCAGTCGCCCCCGGCATTGCTGTGCAGAAGCTTGATCCGAGACTGTCCCGGCGTCGCATTCCGGATGTCATCATAGGTGCCCACCCAGGCCACGAAATGGCCTTTGGTCTTGCTCCCGGGCGCCTGATCACGGAAGGCAATGACCCAGCGACCATCAGGTAATTGCACGCCCGCGTGACGGTCTCCGCTAAGCCCCCAGGAGGTGTCCCGGGGCGTGCTCCAGGTCACGCCTTCATCCTGGGAAAACATCATCAGGCTGCGGCCTTGATGGGTGTTTTCCCGCATCAGACAGCACAGTTCCTGACTTCCTGAAGAACGGAAGACAAACGGCTCGCACGGATTCTTGCCGGAGACGGCAGCCACCACCGAAGGTTCCGACCACGTGAGGCCGCCATCCGGGGAGATCGTTTGCAGCACCTCGAGCGGAGCTTTGTCCTTGCCATCCGGCCCTTTGTGGTAGAGCCCGAGATGCCGACCGTCCTTGAGCCGTACGATGCTGCTGAACGTCATCACACACGGAAACCCCAGCGGGGGGAGTTCCTGCCAGGTTTTCCCACCATCCTCACTCATGATACGGGGCATGCCCGGTCCGCTGCGGTTGCCCAATGCCGCTGAGAAAACCCAGAGCCGTTCCTTGCCGCCGGTATCGACCAGTCGATAAATGCTGGGACAGTTCTGATGGGTGGAAAATCCGGGGGGCATCCGGTCGTCGATCCGGGTCCAGGTCTGGCCTCCGTCCGCGCTGCGGGCCATGGGTCCGGCGGAACCGCCGTGGTTGATGCACCAGACACAATAGATGGTTTTGCCATCGGGCATCAGCACGGTGGTCGGATGCCCCTGGTAGGTTTCAGTGGTGCCCGCGGCAATGACGACCTGACGGGACACCTCCCCCGACAAATCCAAGGTCGATATATCGGGACCATCGGCGGCAAGGCCCGCTGACGAGAGAAGGGCCAGGAGGAGAGGGAAGGATTTCATCATTTGGGGAAGGGAACAACTGCGGAAGATGTCATGCAAGGCCCATAGAGGCCCCTTTTCAAGAACCGATTGGAGCCATTTCCGGGCAGGTCCAAAGAGAAGCCCCCTCACAGTTCTGCTCATAGTCTCAGCGGATTGACCGGACTCGAAGGAGCCCCCCCTTCTGCTTTGCCATTGAACTTGAGGCGCAGCTGCCGCATCACGGCGAGCGCTTCCGCGTCCGGCTGGACCGCCCGATTGTGAAATTCATGAGGATCGGCCGCATGGTCGTAGAGTTCGAGACCGTCCCGGCCCTCATTCCATTCCGTGTAGCGCCAGCGTTCCGTCCGGACACTGCGTCCCATGACCTGCCCCGGGAGACGGCTGTCGGCCGGTCGGAGCACCTGGGTGATGCCGGCACTGTCCCAATCGGCGGCCGGATTCTCCAGGAGGGGGCGCAGACTGCGACCGGTGAGCGGCATGGAGGAAGGCACCGTCACCCCACAAAGGTCCGCCACTGTGGGATAGAGATCCACGAACTCGACCACACGCCGACAGGTCCTACCGTTTCCGGTCATTCCCGGAGCCCTGACAATGAGCGGGGCCGTGGCGCTTTCCTCAAAGAGGCAGCGTTTTTGCCAGATTCCCTGATGCTCGCCGAGGTGGTAACCATGGTCGCTCCAAAAAACGACCACGGTGTTTCCTGCGAGCCCCAGTTCGTCCAACGCAGCCAGGACCCGGCCGATTTGGGCATCGACGAAGGAGACACAGGCATAGTAGGCCTGTTTCGCCTGCAACACTCGCGGGATGGGCAATCCGTAGATGGGGACCGGATTGTTGTGGGCAAAGGCGGCGACGGGAATGTCCGCACGATCATCCGGAGGGGCTTCCGGCAGGGTGATCCGGTCCATCGGGTAGAGGTCGAAGTATTTCTGAGGAGCCACATAGGGGGAATGGGGACGGAAAAAGCCGACTCCCAGGAAAAACGGTTCTTCCCGATGCTCCCGGAGCAAGCGGATGGCCTCACTGGCGACGAGCCCGTCGGTTTGTTCCTCGTCCCGTCCTGCGGCGGCGAGCCAGCTCAAGGTCGCACTGATTGCCCGTTTCGGTTCGGCATTGGTGATCAGAGACTCCTCCGCGACATCGCGTCCCTTGGGATTCACCACCTGATCCCACGAAGGGGGGTCATCCAACCCATTGGTCCCGATCCCGGTGGGGACATTGTAGTGATAGAGCTTGCCGACCCGGGCGGAGAACCATCCCTGTTGTTTGAACAGTTGGGGCAGCGTGACCACCTGGGAACATTCCTCGCGGAAGTGGCGGTCAAGATCATACACCCGGATCTGGTCAGGACGCAGGCCCGTCAGCAAAGATGCCCGGCTCGGATTGCAGAGCGGGACCTGGCAGCAGGCATGGGCGAAACGCACCCCTTGTGCCGCCAATTGATCCAAATGCGGGGTCTGGGCCACCGGGTCTCCATAGCAACCAATCGAGGAGTTGAGGTCATCGACCGCGATGAAAAGAACATTGGGCCGTTCCCGCTCCCCGGCCTCCGAGGGCTCCGGGACCAAGATGCAGGCCCACATTCCGATCAGTACGCACAGAATAAAAGACGGTTCCGAAAGGGTCATGGGAGCAAAAAATCAGGATCAGGCACGCGGGAAGAGTCCCAGCAAACGCCCTCGTCCCGGCATCCGTCAAGCTTCACTGCCCAAGCCATTTCGAAGTCCTTCCCCTCCCCCATGAATTGAACCACCAGTTTGACGAAAATCACTTAGTCTTAGTGAATTCAACTTTTTTGATTCTTCCGTAAAAAAGATGCACCTTCCAAAATTAGGTGGGGTTATTATTCATTCCGAGTCGACAGATTTTCCTTGTTCTGCCAAACGGGAAATGATAAAATCCATTTAATCTACATTGATTTAGAAAAACGACCCTTTATTCAGAATGCGTTCATGATTTCGCCATGAAATCTTCCTCCCTGAACCTGCGGCTTTCAGCCGCGCCCCACACACTGGCATGCAGTGTGTCCCTGGATCATACCCAGGTGTCCACCAAGAAAAACAATCCTGCCTTCGGCGGTGATTGTCTTACCGGACATTTGATGACCCAATAATTTCCCCCCCCTTTTTTTAGGATCCCTCGCTGGGGATCCCTCTCCCCGAACGTGCGGGAGAATCTGGCACAGCGACACCCCTCCGGGTGGACACCACCAAAGTCGCGGCGTCTCCGACGTCGTTCCGATCATGCCTCCAAAGCGGTCCGCAGCATTGCTCGGAGCGCTGACTCCCACCCAGATCTGAGAGGTCTGTCCGGTGCCATCGCGGCTCCGTACGGTTTTCTCCGGAGAAGGATCGAGTGCCCCTTTGAGTATCGCCCATCCCCCCCGCCGGCCGG
>JADZAX010000065.1 GCA_020852405.1 Verrucomicrobiales bacterium | reverse complement strand
GAGCGGTGTCGCCCACTTTGTATTCTTCGGGAAAAATGGTTTCCTCTTTGGCGATCCGGTGGGAAGGCACGAGCACGATGAGAAGCCCTCCTTCTCGTTGTTTTTTTAATTCCTCAGCGTAAGACACGAGTTGTCCCTCTCCAAAAGGGGCGTCGAGCTTCGCCTCGACCTTGATCGACTCTATCCCTTGGGGGTTCGAGGCTACCAGATCCGGCCTGCATCCATTGGCTTGGCGCACCTCGGGACGCCAGCTAAGGTCGGGGGGTAATGAAACTCTTGCACGCTCCGAGATGAGCTCCGCAAGAGCAGAACGGGCGGCTGCGTTCTTAAGAAAAAAAGCGAGGGATTGGGTGCAGAGCAGTTCCCCCTGGCTCGAAAACGAACTGAACTGGGCAAGGTGTGTGAAAAGTCTGCGCGTCACGAGATGCGAAATAAAATCGGTTCAATAGGAGTCTAGGCTTCTCGGCAGTTTTGGTCAACTGACGAGGCTTTCATCGCATCCAAGGGTGTCGAGGGCTGGCGCGGAGGTGAATCGCGTAGGCTGGAGCGGGAATGCGCCGCAAATCTCCATCCCCTCCGCAATTCCATTCTGGTTTCCGCTCTCCTATTGGGGCTGCCGAGGACGTCCTATGCGGAGCCCTAGGATTCTCCTTCGGATTCGTGGCTGATACCGGACTAGCACTGCGCGCGCTGGAATAGTGCCTAGAAGCGGGGGATTTCTCCGGAATTAAGCATACGGGCGCAGCTATGAAACGCTGCCACACATTGTGTCAGGTGGCGTTTTGATTGGCTGGGCAGGGATCACCCCCGCATAGCAATCCCGCGCTCCGCATTGCCGAGGGAGCATGCCGGGGCGTCTCAGGGGAGTAGTTGCCGCGTGGCCAAGGCGTAGCGCTGGCCTTTTTCGAGGAAGAAATAGCGGGGTTCGCCTTTCTTCCAGCGCTGGGCGTCAAAGATCGCGACTTTGGTCTTGCCCAGCACCCTGGCACAGCCCCCGCTCACTTCCAGAGCGGTGGCCTCGTCGATCGCGATGCCGAGCAAGTGCGGGTGCGTTTCAATCACCGGGATCATGTCATCGAGTCGCTTTCGGACGATGGCGTGCTGATCGATCGCCGAGTCCGGCAGAAATCCGAAGCCCTCCAGATGCCCCTCCGCCATCATGATCTGGTTTCCTGCGGGCGCGCCTCTCACGAGAAAAGATCCCTGGACCGTGGCCCCTGCCGAGGAGCCGCCGATGACGCCACCCCGGCGGTAGACAGCTTGGAAGGCGGCCGCGGTCTTGGTGCCGAGGTAGGCATCCATCGTCCGCCATTGCCGTCCCCCGGAAAACCAGATGGCGGTGGCCGTTTTCAGAGGCTCGATGAACCCGTCGGTGTCGGCGATCTTCGGATCGCGAGTGTGCAGCACCGAGACCTTGCCAAATTTTTCCGGTCGAAGGTAGCCGGGCACGGTGGTGAGCGATTTGCCGTCTTCGTCTCCATTCGAAGTGGGCACGTAAATCAAATGGCCCTCCGCTCCCCGTCCCAGTTCAATAAAGCGGTCGATCACCTCCGTTGTCAGCTGGCCGCCTCCGTGGATGATGAGGTGACCTTTGGGGGCGGAGTCTTCGCCGGCCCGGGCCGACGGGATGACAAACAACCAAAGGAGCGCAAGCGTTCGGGATTTCATGGCGGCGGAGGCGAAAGGCACATGGCAACATCGCTTGAACAGGCCCGGATTGCAAAAGCGTGCCATGGAGGAAGGCCGGAGATTTCCGATCTGAAGACCGGGCGCTCTGATATCCCCTTTAATCATTCCCTGTTCCCTCGAGAGCGGTCCTTGGTCTGGCCATTTGCCGATGTGATCCGGCCGATTCCGTGGGGTGTCATTTCATCACAGGGACTATCAACCGGGAGGCGTGTTCAGCGGAGTGGTGGATCTGGTGGGTGGCGGCTACCGCATTCTCCGGGAATTCCATCGTGGCAGGCTCTCCGGTCTGCGGATTCGGCTCATAGAGCGGGGCCCCGGTATTGGAGATGGTGACCCGGATCCGGTGGCCGACATTGAATATCTGGCTCATCCAGCCCAAGGGAAACGCCAGGGAATGGATCTCTCCCGGAGTCAGGAGCGCCTCATGGTCGAAGCCCTCGCGGTAGCGGGCACGCCAGGGGTAGGAAACCAGCAGGATGGAGCGTCCGTCTGGATAGACATCGCTGATGCGGACGATGAAGTCCGTATCCCGCGCGGTGGAGGAAATCTGGAGTTCGACGGAGGCCCGGCCGGTCCACTCGACGGGAGCGGTCAAGGGGGCGCTGGTGAAGGTCAGGACGTCCTTTTGGGCTTCGAAGCTCCGGGCATCCTTGGCTCCCGGAAAGGAACGGCCTTCGATGGTCATCGGCTGGCGGGGATCGCTGTGCAGGCTGGTCGAGGCCGGTCCTCCGGAAGGAAGGTGCCCTTCGAGACCTCCTCCGGGCTGGAGATAGAGCGGGGTCGCGACCGCTTCCGGGGGCGGAAACGTGGTCGCGGTTCGCCAGACATTGCCGGGAGCGCCTGCTTCCCCGGCGGCTCCCATGACATAGTAGAGCACGGGAGATTCTTTCTCGATCCCGTTGTCGGCCCCTTTGAGATAGTGGTCGAACCATCGGATTTTGTGGGTGGCCATGTCCCAGGCGGCATTTTCCGGGTAGACCATCTCCGCGATCCGATTGCTTTTGGCCCCGCCATGCAGCCAAGGACCGATGATGAGCTGCTGGTGGTCCCGGGACATCGGGCCGCCTTCGGATTGCCTCCCCTGAAAGCTCGCGATCGAGCCCTGGTTCATGAAATCAAACCAACTGCCCACCGTGAAGCAGGGCACATTCATTTCTTTGAAATGCAGGGTGCAGTCCTCGGCGCGCCAATAGTCGTCATAGTGGGGGTGCTGGAGCCACTCTTTGAGGAGGGCCACATTGTCCTCGGGCTTCGCGCAGTCCGCCCCCAATCCAAGGAAACGCTGCGGGCGGGTGACGCCTCCCATGCGGTAGCCTTCGTGGAACAGGCTCAGGCCGGTATCGGTCATGTACTGGCAGACGAGATGGGGAGGCTGGGTCACGGCGAGATAGTTCTGGGCAAACCCTCCCTGGGATCCGCCCATGGTTCCCACTTTGCCGGTGCACCAGGGTCTGGTGGCGAGCCATTCGCAGACGTCATAGCCGTCGCGGAGTTCCCCCCATTGCAGGGCCCGGTAGCCAACCCAGGTGCCTTCCGAGAGATGGGTGCCGCGGAAGTTGACCAAGGCCACCGCGTATCCGGCCCGCGCCAGTTCGGCGGCGGCTTTGCGGGTGCCTTCGGCGGTCAGGCTGGCGTAGCGTTGCTCGAACACCGCTGGCCAGGGGCCTTTGTCATCTTTGGGGAGGAACAGGTAGACGGAGAGTTTGACCCCGTCGCGCATCGGGATCATTTCATGGCTTTCAATGACTCCGGGCAGGGATGCTCCGGGTTTGTCCTCTGCCACCGCGGTGCCGCAGAAAGGGAAGGCCAATAACAACGCTAGAGAAAAACCGGTCTTCATGGAGGCCGATGCTACACAATCCCGCGGATCATTGCGCCACCTTTAATGCGCCATGCCGGGAGCGGGCGGTCAGGTCAGCGGCAGCGGTCCTTCGGCGCAGAATTTATCGGTGCCGAACGATTTCATGTCGTGTC
>JADZAX010000064.1 GCA_020852405.1 Verrucomicrobiales bacterium | reverse complement strand
TGGTTCGAACTCGCTGATCGTCCGGAACACCCCGCGCAATTTGGAAATGATCGAACAAATGATCCTCGGGGCGAAAGATGCCGGCTCAAAATCGATCCGCGTCGACCTTAAATTGCTGATCGTGTCCGAAGTTGTGCTGAAGGAAATGGGGTTTGATTGGTTGCTGGGGCAGTTCAATGTGCCCGGCTCGAAAGGTGTCTTTGCCGGAGGCGGCACTTCCGGAAACCAGAGGGCAGTCAGTGCGACTGATTTCACCTTCACCGAACCCGGGGCGGTCCAGCCGGTCGGGCAAAATCCGGTTACCTCCGGTCTCCGTTCCGGGTCCGGCAATGTGGTGAAATTCGGCATTGATGAGCTGCTCAACTCAGGCTCGCCGAGTGCCACATCCACGCCGGCGCCGGGTGTTTTGAGCATCGCCGGTGCGTTCTCTGACCCCCAATTTCAAGTCATGATCCGTGCTCTGGACCAAAAGAAAGGCACTGACACGTTGGCCAACACCGGGGTCGTCCTCAAGCCCGGTCAGAAAGCGGACATCCGGCACATTCGTGAATTCATTTACCCCACTGAGTATGATCCGCCAGAATTACCCACCGGGAGCGGAGCCCCCACAATTGTGACTCCGGCCAATCCCACCGCCTTCGAGACCCGTGAAGTCGGAAACATTCTCGAAGTGGAAGCCGATGTCAGCGCCGACAATCTCTCTGTCAACCTTGGTGTCACGGTGGACATGACCGAGTTCGATGGGTTCATCAATTATGGTTCCCCGATCCTTGCTCCCGTGGTGCAGGGGGGGATTGCCACGTTGTTGACGGAAAACCGCATCATCATGCCGGTTTTTGAAGCGATCAAAGAGACCACCCAGGTGACCGCCTACGACGGTGCGACGATTCTGATCGGTGGCTTGTTGACGGAGTCGGTGACCGATGCGGAAGACAAAATACCTCTGCTGGGCGATCTCCCCTATGTGGGCAAAGCCTTCCGTTCCTCCATCGAGCAGCGCACCAAACGTGTTCTGATGCTGTTCGTCACCCCTCACATTCTCGATCCATCAGGGGCGCCATTCAATCAGGTGCAACAGACCGCGGTGCGGTGACCTTCTCTTTTCAGGGGCGCCATTCCGAGCGTAAGGTTGTGACCGGACTATTCGTCCTTGTCTAAGTTTGCATTGGGCTGCCTCATGGATGAGGCCGCTCCGATCGGCACCATTTCCATGAATTTCCACCGCTCTTCTTTCTTTGCCGTTCTTTTGTTCGGAGTTGTTGGTTCCACGGCCTTGCCAGTGGTCGCCGCTCCTCACCGCGAAGCCCACATCGAGGTCGAACTGGTTGCCGAGAACGCTTCCATTCAGCCCGGGAAACCGTTCACCGCGGCACTCCGCTTTAAAACCGCCCCGAACTGGCATACCTACTGGGTTCATCCTGGTGATACCGGTTCTCCCACCAAATTGGAATGGTCTTTGCCTGCCGGATTTTCGGCGGGGCCGTTGGAGTTCCCGTATCCACATCGCTCCGAGGCATTCGGCTTCGTGGGACTGACTCACACGGGTGAAGTGTTTCATTTGGTCACGGTGACCCCGCCTGACAATCTCCCTCCCGGGACCGACATCATTCTCAAAGCCAAAGCTTCCTGGCAGGTCTGCGACCCCGAAAACTGTGAGCAAAGCGCCGCAGATTTGGAATTGACGGTTCCCGTGAAAGCGGAGCCCCCCCAGCCGGGACCCTGGGCAGAGGCCATCGCGGAGAGTCGCAAGCTCCTCCCTTATCTTCCTGACGGTTGGAAAACTGCGGCTTCCGTGGAGGGCAAGGATCTGCTGGTCACGGTGAGCGGGGTGAATCTGCCCTCAGTTCCACCGGATGCCATCCTTTGGGCTGAGTCCGTGGCGTTTGATCTGAAAGCGCCCCAGACGTTCTCCCTTGAATCAGGAGTCCTCACCGTGAGGGGACCGAAAAACGAGTTTTTCTCCGCCCTGGCCCAACCTTTCCGCGCGGTGTTGGTTTCCGAGAGCGGATTTGGAAATCCCGATTGGGGGCGTGCCATTCAGTTGGGAGCTCCCACTGCCGCCGATCCGGCGAAATCCGGAGGCAATGTCCTGCCTGACTCTGCGGTCGCCCCGGCCGGTGCGACGGACCTGCCTTTCGGTGGCGGGGTGCTGGGCATGATGCTCGCGGGTTTCCTCGGAGGGCTGATTCTGAATGTCATGCCCTGCGTCTTTCCCGTCATTTCGCTCAAAATCATGAGTTTTGTCCATCAATCCGGTGAGGCAAAATCGAAAATTCTCAGCCACGGAGTGGCTTTCACTCTCGGGGTGTTGGTCTTTTTCTGGATCGTGGCCTCCATTTTGCTCGGTATCCGGGCGGCCGGAGGCCAGGCCGATTGGGCGGCCCAATTCCAGGTTCCCGGATTTGTGCTGGGCATGGCCGGGGTCATGCTGCTGATCTCCCTCTGGCTCTTTGGCCTCCTCGAGTTGGGCACCAGTTTGACTGGTGTGGGTGGCAAGCTCTCGACATCGACAGGTTATGCCGGCAGCTTCTGGAGCGGAGCCTTGGCGACACTGCTGGCCACGCCCTGCACCGGGCCGTTCCTCGGGCCGGCCATCTTCTTTGGCCTTTCCAGTCCCGCACCGTTGGCA
Organism: Verrucomicrobiales bacterium; assembly: GCA_020852405.1. Classification (GTDB taxonomy): domain Bacteria; phylum Verrucomicrobiota; class Verrucomicrobiia; order Verrucomicrobiales; family DEV007; genus JACKQE01. The sequence continues at coordinate 6,699 of JADZAX010000064.1, read as the reverse complement.
TTGCTCTTTTTCACCGTCATGGGACTGGGGATGTCGCTGCCGTATTTGTTGCTCGCCGCCTTCCCGGCCTTGTTGCACAAATTGCCGCGGCCGGGTGCCTGGATGGAGTCTTTCAAGCAATTCATGGGTTTTCCCATGTTGGCGACCATGGTCTGGCTGGTGTGGACTCTAAGTGGTCTGGTCCCCGTGGATGGGGCTCTGGATTGCATGCTCGCGCTTGTTTTCATGGCACTGGCGGTCTGGATTTTGCACCGTTTTGCCGGTCCGATGGTGGCCAGTAAAACCAGGGGACGCCTTGCCGCGCTCATTGCCGCGACTGCCGCCGTGGGACTGGCCTACACTGGTCTCCAGGCCAAAGATGGGGAGTCGGCCACCATGGATCCCGAGGCGGTGATCAATGAGTTGCGGGGCGAGGGCAAGGCGGTCTTTGCCGATTTCACGGCCCGCTGGTGCCTGATCTGCCAGGTCAACAAGAGAGTCCTGCACGATCCGGAAATCGAACAAGCGCTCGACGATGCCGGGATCGTGTTTCTCGTGGTCGATTACACGCGGAAGGATCCCAAAATCAGTGACTTCCTCAACAAAAACGGCCGGTCTGGGGTGCCCTATTACCCGATGTTTCCCGCGGATTCCTCCAAGCCTCCGATAGTGCTTCCCAACACCTTGACCAAAGCCGCCGTGCTCGAAGCCATTGCCCAAATCAAAGATTCCTGACCATCAATTGGCTCTTGTGGAGATCGGCTCTCTGTGGTTGGATGATCTCTGGCATGCCATTTCGGTGTGACCCCAGTGATTCAATAATCCCGTTTTTCCCATGTTCCGTCGACTAGCCAACATCATCAAAGGATTCTTCGGCCTCTTCATTTCCGGTCTGGAGAAGCAAAATCCCGAAGCCCTGCTCGAAGTCGAAAAGGAAAACCTCCGCAGGCAAATCGCCGAGTTCAACAAGGGCTTGGCCGGACACGCCGCCCTCTGTGAACGACTGATGTCCCAGGTGAAAGCGGAGTCTGCCGAAATCACTGAACTCACCGCCAAAACGTCCGCACATCTGAAAGCCGGGAACCGCAAACTTGCCGGTGAATACGCCCTGAGATTGCAGAAGGTCAAGTCCACCCACCAGGAAAATGTGTCCCAGATGGAAGCGGCTGAGAAGACCTATGAGGAATTGAAGCGGGCCAGAGATGTCGCGGTGACCACCGCTCGGGAGAAAATTGAGTCGCTCAAGCGCACCATCAGCGATACCAAGATGCACAAGGCCATGGCCGAACTCAATGAGATGGCGGCCGGAATGGTGACGGAAATCGGAGGTTCCGGGGATACCTTGAACCGTCTCGAAGAAGCTCTCAGAGAGGAAAAAGAGAAAGCCGCGGGGCGTTCCCGGGTGGCTCGTGACAGCATTGACACGACCGAGTTGAAAGCCATGGAAGCCGAGCGTGATGCGCTCAGCGAGATGGCTTTGGCCGATTTTGCGGCCGAAGCCGGTATCGTTCTTGAAGGGGATGCCGCCGCTGGTGGTGGGGGATCCTCCCCGACGCTGGAAAACGAAAAGACCATGTGAGCAAGGGGCTGCCCCGTTTCCGGAGAGCCCCATGACGCTGCCCCCTTGGTCCGAGGAAATCCGCACGCTGTATCTCAGTGGCGCGGCCAACCAATTCATCCTCCACGGTAACACCAGCGACCGACTTCTCCTTCCGGAGGGCGAGAGCGCCGGGGATTCTCATCCCCAGGCTCCGGGCGACCGCGCGCCGTCACGGCGGTTGGGTAATTTGCCCGACTTTCTCGTTAAGCATCAGCTGGCTAAATTTGATGTCGTTCTCGCCTGCGATTTGGGCGCCGGAGTGCGGGTTCTGGCCGGAGACAAGCTCTTCCAACGCTGGCCCGGGGCCACCGAGGCGCTGCCCAAAACGCCTGCCGAAATGATCGTCCTGCTCGATCGTTTCCTGCGATTTTGTGTCAATTTGAGGGTTCTCCGCCCCGATCCGGGCAGCAAAAGTGAAGGGTCTTTCGCGGGACGGAATCTCCATGTCGCCATCATCTTCCTCAATGCCCAGTTGCTTTTCCCGGCGGCTCGTGGGCTGACGGGTTACGATTTGAATGCCTTGGCGAGCGTGGTCCGGTCGTGGTCTTTGGAGACCCATTTTCTGGAGCAAAATCTTGCCGTGTTTTTGGTGAGCGAGCAAATCAACGACCTGCATCCTCTGCTGGCCATGAACCCCAGGGCCGCCCGGCTTGAGGTCAAACTGCCCGGCCCCGCTGAAATGAGCGAAGCCTTCCGGGCCTTGGCGCCACTGTATCCCAAAGCCCTGGAAAAAGTCGGGAATGACCTGCCCCTGACCGCCGAGCGGCTCGCCGGAGCGACCCTCTCAGCGTTGGAAAGTCTCCTGAAACGGCGTGAATTCCTCGGGGAACCTCTCATAGAAAGCGATCTCTCGGCATTGAAACGCCAGCTCGTCGAGCAGGATGCCCAGGGGCTGATCGAGTTTCTCGAACCCGACCGGACCCTCGAAGACGTGCAGGGCCAGGCCAGCGTCAAAGAGTGGATGCGTCAGGACATCGCTCTCTGGCGGCAAGGGGACCTTGCGGCGATGCCCATGGGCTATCTGTTCTGTGGACCGGTTGGCACCGGGAAAACGTATCTGGTCGAATGTCTCGCCGGTGAGGCCGGCGTTCCGGTGGTGAAGTTGAAAAATTTCCGGGATCGTTGGGTCGGGAGCACCGAAGGCAACTTGGAGAAAATCTTTTCCCTCCTCCAGGCGTTGGGTCGCTGCATCGTGTTCATCGACGAGGCCGACCAGGCCCTCGGGCGGCGCGATGGCGGAGCCGGCGACTCCGGGGTTGGCGGGCGGGTCTACTCGATGATGGCCAAAGAGATGAGCAACACCCGAAACCGGGGCCGGGTGCTCTGGATTCTCGCCTCGAGCCGTCCCGACCTGATCGAGATCGACTTGAAACGCCCTGGCCGGGTGGATGTCAAAATTCCCCTGTTTCCCGCGAGCGGCCCTGAGGAAACCTACAGTTTGATCCGCGCTCTGGGCAAAAAGCAAAACCTGGAGTTGCCCAAAGCGTTGCCCGACGTGATCCGGGGCGTCCTTCCGGAATGGGTCACCCCCGGTTCAGCGGAATCCCTCGCCATCAAAGTGTATCGGCTCGTCAAAACGAGAGGGGTGGATCCTGTGGAAGCGCTCCGGGACTGTCTCGATGAATACCAGAATCCCGTGCCCCAAAACGTGATGGAGCACCAGATTGGCCTGGCGGTGGATGAAGCCAGTGACTTGGCCTTTGTTCCGGAGGTGTTTCGACAGTTCCGCACTCCAGGAATCCCGAGACAGTGACGGTCCGAGACTCCTCACCGAGCGTGGTGTTCATGAGCGGAAAGCTCTGATCCAAAGGATGAAGAGTGCGCAGTTCCAGGGATCAGGAGTACAGGTGGCATGGCATCAATGCATCGATTGATCTCCTCGAAGATGGGCGGCCAAGTGTCTAGTTTGACCCCGGCGGGATCAGGGCCGCGAGCGGGAAAGCTGGCAATGTCAGTGGAAGGTAAGTCAAGAAGCTCAAACACTTGGGGGAGATGATCCCACAACCGATGGAAATCGATGGCAATCACGTCATAGCTCCTAGCTTCTCCGTTGGTATAGTTCGAGAAGAACTCGAGGTAATTTACGGGATCGTCGTCGAGTTCGAGGTAATCTTCGCGACGATGAGGAATATTGTAGCGTGCATGACGCGGAACTTCGATGTTGCGCCAATGGACATCTCCATACGAAGCGTCACACATCCAGGAATATTGGGGGCGGGAATATAAAAAAATGACTCTGTTGCCGCATCCGTCGTCTTCTGGCAGAGGCATTTCCGTAAAGTGCTCTCCGCGCACCCGGGTGAGCCGTCGGGGCGGTGTCCGTGAGTGGATGTGGAACGATTGGCCATACTTTTGGAGCTGTTCAGTCAGCAGCTTGCTACCGCAGCCGCCGTAGCTGCACACAAAGAATCTTCTTTTGGGCACCGGGGAGGCTGAGCTGGCTGTCTGCGACTCCTGCTGAACGGGGCCGAGCCGAATGCTTCCTCCTGCCCGCGAGAGAATCGTTTGGTAGCCTGAGTGCAATACGCCCCATCCACGATCCAGGAGCCACGGCACGGCGAACGCTCCTTTGCCCTTGTATCGACCGCTTTCATACACCGTGTCATCGATCACTATCAGGGAGGTTCGATGCAGTCGTGACATTGCGGCTTCCACTTCACTCTGACAGTGCTCGCGGTGGTTGGCGGCCTCAGTGTCGAGGCTGTCAAGCAACAGCACATCAATCTGCTGGTTGCTCTCCCGGAGCACGGTGTTGGAGTCTCCTTGACAAAAGGAGATAGCATCAAGGCCCCTCGTCTCCTGTTTGGCCACCTCTAAGTTGCGGGGGTTGATATCGATGGATGTGAGAGATCCTCCTGTAGCCTGGCAATACAAACCCAAAACCAGCGTACTGGAACCCGCGCCAGCCCAGTCGTCGTGGGCACGCACGCAACCCGTCTCGACCATGGTCGGCGTGGCAAATCGCCGCCGGGCTTCCGCCAACAAAAGATCAAACCCCCGATCGCGATCAACTCTTGCCGACAGGGAACCGCCGCCCTCAGTCTTACAGCGGTCGCGCACCCAGTGCTGTAGAAGCGAATCATGTGCACGGTTGTGGCGGCTTAGATAGCGCGGCTCCGCCAGCATCCTCACGGCATGCTTTGCAACGCATTCTCCGGTTATGGAATCCTCTTCCATGAGGCTATAGGAAATTCTGGCGAGCCGATCAATCCATGATGACGTCCCCTTCGGGACGACGGACGCTTGAGTCGCGCAGGGGAGGCAGTACTTGACGGGGTGGTGCGCGGGATGCGGGAACACTCCCAAGGCAGGGATGCCCGTCAATCGCGTCAGATGGAAGGGACCACTGTCTATCCCGATGAGCAGATCCGAGACGGCCTGGAGGGCGATAAGTTCCTCCACTGAAACACGCCGCCAGTCGTCCAGCAAGTGCCGCACCCGATGGCTTGCGAGTTTGGGCACCCGGTTGTCCCAATCCAGCAAGATCAACGTACCGTCGGTTTGGTTCAGCAGTTCCCGATACAGTTGTTCGGTGAGGTCGCGAGGCAGGTTCTTGGTGTCTGAGAAGGTATTCCCCATGGTGTGGACGAGAATGAGCGGACGAGGCAGATGCCTCGTGAAGCGCTCGATTTCTCTCCAGACCGTAGGTTCGATCAGGCGGAAGATATCGGGACGGACATCCACAAACTCCCGCCATAAATCTTTTGGGGCACCGATATTCGGCATCGGAGCGCGAGAAAAATTGTGCCCCGCCTTGTTGATGTCCGCCAAGTGAAATCCCCCCTCTTCGCCATGCCCGTTGCTGCCGCCATGCCTCATCCCAGGGGAGTCAAAATAGCTGACGGTCGGAGCGTCTGGCTTGTCATGGACCACTTCCGCTCCCACAGCCCGAAACAGGATGGCTTTGTCTGGGTTGCAATGCACCCGCACCCCGATTCCGTGCTGGCGGTAGATGGCGATCTGGGAGGCGAAATAAACGCAGTCGCCCAACCCATGCGGAAAGCTGACTTCGACCCACTCTTTCATTCACTTGGCAAAGATAGGATTCAAGACTGCTAAGCCAGATTGAACGATAGGCGCAATGCTGTCACCAAAAATCTCCGTCGCTAGCTCCCAAAGTTCGCCGTCCGCCAGCAACGCTCGGTAATCGGGATCATTTTGGAGTTCCTCCCACCGCGCGAAGACCCGCATTCGCGAGGCATTCTGGTCGCACCTCATCCCGTCAAAGGAACTGCCATAGCCAAAGGGCGGCACCGTTTCCTTTTCACGGTCGTGGAAAGGCCTCCCCAGCTGTTCGCTCACGGTCTTGCGATACCCGACCTCGGTGTTCCACCGGTTATAGTTGATGCGGATCGTAGCGTCGCCCAGCACACAGGTGTGGCCGAGAAACTCGCGGGCATGGGCTTTCCACAGATCGAGCAGCTTGCGGGTTCCTTCCGGTCCCTGCAGAAACAGCCCCTGGGAGAGCTTCACGTGAGGCCGCTGGCGAGCCAGGTACAGCCTGCTCGCAAAGAGATTGAAAGGGTCACGTAGAACGAGCACACGTCTCTTTCGAGCGGTCTTCCCCGAGATGCGTTCGAGGGCAGGCCAGTCCCGCACGGTCTCGAGAGTGGCGTCCTCAAAGCCGATCATGAGCAACGCCCTCCCGTTTGGCTCTCCCAGCGCGCGGGATCGGCGGCGCTTATAGTCCAGGCAGGGGAGACGGTCGCTCTTTGTCTCCCGCGTTAATGGTTGCTCCTTGTTGCCCAGGTCATTGAGAAAAGTCACCTCCCCCTCGTAGTGGCTGAGCAGCCAGTTCATGATCGGGTGCAGTCCAGAGCGCCGCAGCCCGCACACCTCCAAAGTCTCCTGCTCTTCCCCACGGCCAAGGGTGAACCCGAGGCCTGTTACAGGGGCAGTAGCGCCTGAGGCGTCCTGCTCGCGCTTGCATCCACTCATCCTCACCCCAACGGACCTAGTTCCCCGTTCCCTAGGTTGCTCCTCTGGCTCCAAGTAGCGAATAAGCCCCCCGTCGAAATAGCTCTCTACCGCCCGGATCACGTCCGCAGCCGTGATTATGTCCATGCACTTCGGTAGCCCCTGAGGAGTAACGCGGAGGCAGAGATTCTGGCGACGGTCCT
>JADZAX010000063.1 GCA_020852405.1 Verrucomicrobiales bacterium | reverse complement strand
TGTTCCGCAGCGGCAGGAGACGCCTGGCCATGGTCGTGGTGCTCATGTCCGCAGCAGCCGTGCTCATGATCATGAGCATGGTCGTGTTCATGAGCATGGTCGTGTTCATGAGCATGGTCGTGTTCATGAGCATGAGCGTGATGTTGGTGATCAGATTCCACGTGGGCATGCCCGTGACTGCCACATTCCGGTCCATGCTGATGACCACAGCATTCGTCGTGCTCGTGACCGTCATCTCCGTGGGAGTGGCCTTCCTCATGGTCGTGGCAGCAGGCCGTTTTGACCCTTAGCGTGATGAGATTGAAGAGGGCGAGAACGCACATCCCGAATCCCGCGGCGAGGGCGAAAAGCTGGAATTTCGGAGTCACCTGCTGCTGGATGCGGCCGCTGGTATAGAGATAGATGAAGAGCACCCCCCAGACGAGGAGGGCGGCGATGGAGCCGTAGGTGGCGAGACGGCGGCTCAAGGGAGTGGCATTCATGGCGTGGGAGGGGAGCGGATCAAAGGATGAGATGCACCCAAAGGTAACACAGGACCCCGGTGATAACAAAGAGGCTCAACGAGAGAACGATGACGAATTTTTTCCGGAATACGGCGAGATACATGAAGACAAGCTTTACATCCAACATCGGCCCGAAGACCAGGAAGGCCAGCTTGGCGGCCGACTGGACCGGGAAATTTGCCGCCACAAAGGCATCCGACGTGCTGCAAAGCGAGAGAATGAAAGCCAGCACCATCATCAGGTAGATACCGGCAAACTCGCTCTGGTTGAAGAGCAGCACGAGGTTTTCTCCGACGTAGGCTCGGAACGTCGCGGTGATGGCGACCCCGATGGTGAAGAACATCGCGGTATCGATGAAATCCCGCATGGCCGTCCGCATCGCCAGCACCAAGCGGTCGGGAGGAGCGGCATGATCGTGTCCAGGGTCGTGTCCAGGGTCGTGTTTATGGTCGTGGTCCCCATGGGAGTGGGTGTGCGGGGCTGCCGCCGGGGCCGCTTTCTCCGGAATCGAGGTGCCTTCGTTGACACCTTTGAGAAGGTTGGGTCGGAGCACGGATTCCTTCTTCATCAGGCTGACGATGAGGCCCACGCCGACGGTCAGCAAAAAGGCGACCGCAAGGCGACTCAGGGTCATGGCGAAGGGACCGATGGTTCCGGCCACCGCCAGCGAGGCGGAATCTTCGCGCAAGGCGAACTGCGAAATGTTGGTCCCGAAAGCGGTGTAAGTGCTGAGGATCACGATGGGCTTGATGATCGGCGCCGACAGCATATAGGTGATAGCGCAGGCCAGGGGGAGCCCTTTTTTGATGAGGCGCCGGATCACCGGGACGATGGCGCATTCGCAGACAGGGAAGATCGCTCCGAGCAGGGCCGCCAGGATCAGGGCGAGAAAACGGTTTTTCGGCAACCAACGGTCAATCAGACCCGGCGGCAGGTAGGCATCGATAAATCCGGAAACGATGGTCCCCAGCAGGATGAAAGGCGCGCCTTCAATCACGATGCTGAGGAAGAGGTAACAGAAATCCGTGAACGAGGTGAGACTGGGGGGCGGGGCGCTGGCTTGGGCGAAGAACATCGACGTGAAGGGAAAAGCCTATCTTGCCAAGGATTGACGGAAAAGCAACGGGCCGACAGGGGAATATCGCGCCATGGCGAAGGGCGCTGGACTTCCCCTCATTGCCAGAGGCGGCGCCCACCGGCGGTTTCCACCGCGAGTTGCAGGGCCGCATGGATTTTAAAATCCACCAGCAGTCCTTCCTCCTCGCGTTCCCGGCACCAGGCCCGCAGTTCCCGGACCGGTATGGCGTGGACCCGGATGTTCTCGGAGCCATCCCCACCGCCTTCACCGACCTTGGTCAGTCCGGTCGCTTGGAACAGCGTGATGATTTCGGTGCTCATTCCTGCCGAGGAGGGGCCGGACATGAGCTTGATGAATTCCCTGGCAGTGTAGCCGGTTTCTTCGCGCAGTTCCCGTCGGGCGGCGGTGACGAGCGGTTCGTCCTCCATCAGCGGGATGTCGCCAGCCAAGCCGGCTGGCAGCTCAATGACCCGGGCTCGCACTGGTGGTCTGTATTGCTCGGTGAGGAGGACGCGGCGGTCATCCGTGAGGGCGAGCACGGCCACAATGCCCCTGGCTTGGGGGCGGTGGGCATACTCCCAGCCTGAGGTTGTCCGGAGCAGGTGGAGGTGGCGTCCGGCATACAGAACCATCGGCGGCGTATCGTCGGAATGGGGAGACCGGGACATCTCGGGAAATGGCGGGGGGATCAAGGATGTCGAGCCGGGGCGGCTACTCGCCGGGAGGTTCCTTTCGGTGGGTTTCCGCATTGAACTTGTTCGTCACCGCGTTGGCCAGATTCAGAAAGTCCGATGGCAGCAGGATGATTGTGGTGGTGTTTTGTTCGACGCCGACTTCAGAGACCATCTGCAGGCGCCGGAGTTCGAGCGCGGCCGGATTGCTGGCGATTTCTTTGGCGGCTTGGGTGAGTTTCAGGGAGGCCTCCTGTTCCGCCTCCGCTTTGATCAAGCGAGCCCGTTTTTCCCGCACCGCTTCCGCCTCTTTCGCCATCGCGCGCTGCATGGCTCCGGGGATCTCCACGTCTTTGATTTCCACGCGTTCGACGCTCAATCCCCAAGGGTCGGTGATCTCATCGACAATAGGGCGCACCGCTTTGTTGATCTTGTTGCGGTCTTTGAGGACCTCGTCCAGAAAATGCTGGCCCACCACGTTACGGAGTGTGGTCAGGGCGATTTGGTAGGTTGCGTAGCGGTAGTCGGCAACGGAAATGACCGCTTTCTCCGGGTCGGTGATTTTGTAATAGAGGACTGCATTGACCCGGATAGTGACGCTATCACTGGTCACCGTTTCCTGGGCCTCGATGTCGACAGTCTGGGTCCGGATGTCCACCCTCACCTTCTGGTCGACGAATGGAATCACCCAATAGAGTCCGGGCCCGCGGACGTCGCGGAACCGTCCGAGACGGAAGATCACTCCTCGTTCATATTCCCGGTCCATCCTCAGTCCGAGAAGGACAAAAAACGCCACCAGGATGGCCAAAACCGCGATGGCACTCAGTATGTCAGTCATGGAACTGCGTGGGTGATCATGCGGGGGGTGACCGATGATGGTTGGGTGTTGGCAGAAAAAGCGGGCTGGATCTGTCCATCGATTGATCTGAGGAAGCCTGGATTTCCCAAGACATTCCCAGTGCTGTGTCCGGAAGTCAAGTTTCCCCCGAAGGGAAGTTCCCGTCATGCCAGAACCTCCGCCAAGCAGGCTGTGGATTTTGACCTTTTCCCGCCTCCCGGATTGGTGCAAGCTGCTGCCATGGATGAATCCCGGCCGGCGGGGCATCCCCATGAAGGAACCATGAAAAGGCACACTACGGTATTAATTTGGATGCTCCTGCTATCGGCACGGGTTGATGCCGCTCCGGAAGATCCCGGTCAAGTGGTCCGGATCACGAAATGGTTCGCTCCGGCAGGAACGGTGAGAACCCATGCCAGCTACGAATGGGATCAGGGCACCATTCCGGCGGTGGCTCCTGCGAAGGCTGTTCCCGAGACGCTTGAGGGCATCCGGTGCGAGGCAAAGCCGGACCAGCTTTCTCTCACTTTCCCCAATCCGGGGCGGGAACGCGGTCCGTGGAGCACCGGCTTGACGAAGATCCTGGCGGATGAAAAGGGCACGGCTCAGTTGCCGGGAGGAGGAGAGGTCAGAGTCGTGGCCTGGGCGTCCCAATCAGCGGATGGGACGAACCAATCCTCGGGCCCTCCCCACTGGCGCCTGGCACCAGATGGCCTTCCCGTCAGTCTGGAAGCACTCCAGCAGGAACTGGGAAATGTCCCCCCGTTGGAGAAGTTCGCTCGCCGCGACGCGACGGGCGAAACCCGCATCAAACTGGTGGTCCAGACCAAGGGCATCCCCAACCCCAAATGTCTGGGCATGGGCATCTTCGACAGCAGGACCCATGTTTCCTTGCTGAAATACGGGGACGGCTACCGGCCGTTTGACAATCCTCTCGTTTTTGAGATGACGGTTTCACTGTGGCATCGGGGGCCGGTATCCTTTG
>JADZAX010000062.1 GCA_020852405.1 Verrucomicrobiales bacterium | reverse complement strand
CCACACCGAGAAACCCGTAGGCCCCCAACGCCTGCATGAGCCTCTGCACCGCGCACCGGTCCAGCCTGCGGGAGAAATCCGTCCAGGGCTCGATCGCGGGAGTCAGTTCAGCGTGGTAATAATGGGCCAACTCCTCCCGCTGCTGTGCGGAGAGGGGCACGTAGGGATCATAAAGAAGCGAAGCGAGATCGTATTCCGGCCGCCCCAGGCGCATGCCCTGGTAATCAATGAGCCAGGGACGCCCCTCATGAATCAAAATATTCTGTGACTGGAAATCCCGGTGCACAAGGAAACGCGGCAACTCCGCCAATTCATCGATCAACTCCCGGAGGGCGGGGCATTGCTGTATTTGGAGCAGTGTATCCGCATCACTCCGGGAAAACCGTCCCGCGAAATGTTCAAAAAAGTACTCCTGCTCCCATTGATACAAGGATCTGTCGAATCCCGACTGCAATTGAGGCAACTCCGGAGGGAGTTGATCCTCACGGATGGAATGGATTTTGGCGACCTCGGCAAGCGCTGCCCGATAGAGGGGAGCGCGGACCGTGTCCCAGTCCTCATTCCGCAGGCTCCAGAGGTCGATGGGTCCGAGGTCTTCGATCCAAAGCAGGCGGTCAGCGGAATCGCGTGCAACGAGATCCGGCACAGCCACCCGATGACTCTTGAGGAAGTCGGAGATGGCTTCGAAGCGGCCATTTTCCTCCCGCTCCATGGTATAGGCCATCGCGATGACGGTGACCCGATCCGTCCCTGGACTGGTGCATCGCACCCGATGGAATGCCCGCCCGGATCCTCCTTTGAGGATGGGCTCGAACTCCAGGGTCGCGCCGTCCCAGGTGGCGACATGCCGGCGTGTCAACGCCTCAAGCCGTTCGAGGTCCGGCAAACCGGAGACGCTGGAAGTGGAACCATGGGTCGACACAGAACTCGGAAGTCTGAAGTTGGCAGAGCCGCCGGTTGGAAGCCCTGCAGAAAGGGGCCAGGAGGCCATGATCAGGCGACCGGCATGGAAAGCCAGGCCGTCATGGTGCCGTCGCTGCAACGCAGACCAAGGCGCATGCCCATTTGGCCGGAGAGGACTCCGGCAGTGGTCAGGCCGATCCCGTAGTGCGAAGCATCCTTGTTGGAAACGAAAGGAAGGAAGGATTCTTTGATCTTTTCAGGGCTCATGTTCTCGCTGCTGTTGCGCACAAACAGGTCGACCCGGTTGTCAGTGACGGGAGAGGCCTCCCCAGGCCCGAGCACGTCGATCGCGACCTCCCCACCTTCCACTGCGGATGCGGCTTCGGCGGCATTCTTCACCAGCTCGAGAATCACTTCGGAAAGGCGTCCGGAGTCCCCTATCACCATTGGCAGGTTGGGGCGGGAGTTGAAGGTCACGGCTACTTTGCGCTTGGCACAAATGTCACGGGACTTCATTTCGATGTAATTGATCATGGCCCCCAGATTGATCGGCTCGGCCTGGACGCGGGCACAACCGGCGGTGCTGAGGATGATTTTGGAGAGGTCGGCAGAATGCTGGGCCGAGTCTTTCATTTGTTGGACATTTTCCCGCACGCCGGGAGCCAGCTGGTCGTCCATCAGAATGAGGCTGGAAAAGCCCTGAATCACACCCAGCATGTTGTTGTTTTTGTGGATCAGGCCTTGCAGCATGACCTTGTAAAAATCCCGTGTCGGCGAAAGATCGAGTTGCAGATGATCGGCAAAAACGAAGCCGGTCGACGAATCTTGGGAAGCAGGGTCCATGGAAATCCTTAAAAAACTTGCCCATCCTAGCAGACCGTTGGCGTTCAGACAAACGGAAAGGTGGAACAGTTGGCGCAACTTTCGCCGATCCCTGCCCGGCTGTCTGACCGCAGGGGCAGACTGGTTTTACCGGGTTGTTTTTTCGGGCAGAACTCCCTCCCGGACCATGGCTTCGGCAAACCGTCGCCCCATTTCCCAGGTGCCCAGAGTGCCAAAATGGACGTGATCGGTGGGATAACGGGTGTTGGGATCATTGGCGCGGTGGTCCAAATCGTCCGTCTTCACCAAGCGGGCCCCGGGGACAGAAAGAGGGCCACCGCTGGCTTCATCGACGGCCGCCTGCCCCGTGCGGACCAGATCACGGGCCTCGCCCGCGTTGGGCGGCGGCAGGACCTCCCCGTAGACGAACCGAAGTTCCGGCGCTTGGAACTGCTCTCTAACCCGCGCGATGAAATCCTTGAGATGGGTCCCATAAGCGGCGGCGATTTCCGTGCCTTTGGCATCGCTCTCTCCCTGTTGCCAAATCATGCCCGCCAACCGGGGCTCGTATCCGATCTGACAGAGCCCCGCAAGCCCCTGCTCCACCGTTTCGACAAACGCTTTGTATTGGGGGCCGGCCGATTCCAGATGAACGGAGTCCCCCGGCAGCCAATCCTTGTGGAGATTGGTCCCGGAATGCGCGTGTTTGATCAAGGCCAATTTGGTGCCGGGCCGAAGCTCCTGGAGGTGATTGCCAAATCCCAGTTCCGGTCCGAAGCGGTCGGGCGACTCCGAAGCCTGACGCAACGGCATCCACGTCAGAGGGGGAGCTCCGCTGTCAAGGTGCGGCCGACCGGAGTGAAACAGAAGCACCCGGTGGTCGGGCGCCGTCCCGGCCGGGAGATTGGCGAGATACCCCTGCCCCGTGGCATTGGACTGCCCTCCCACCAAATAAACTTCGATCGGTACCGGCTTGGCCAGAAGTGGCGAGAGTCCGGGCACCATGAAAGGCAGTTCCTGGATGACCAGCCCGGCCATGGCTCTGGCTCCGGTTTCGTTGAAATGCGTGCGGTCCCCTTCAGCATTCGAAAACGCCGCACTGTCGGCATCGCCCTGCTGGAGCAACAATTGCAGACTCGAGGCGTGCAGGTCAATGAGGGGCACCCCCAGGCCATCGGCGACCGCAGTCATCGCCGCTGCATAAGGAGCCAGGTGGTCCCGTGGAGTCCCATCTTCATTGAAAGTGCGGCGCACCATCGGAGTGACCATCACCGGTTGAGCACCGATCTCGCGCGACTCGCGGATGAAAGAGCGGAGATTCTCCGCGTATTCGGTGGCGGCATCGGTCGACTCGGGACGGCCAGGACCATGGGAGTCATTGTGGCCCATTTGGATGAAAATGTAAGCCGGGTGCTCGGCCAGGGTCGCCGCCCACCGTCCTTCGCTGCGGAAGGTTTTGGTGCTGCGCCCGCTCTTGGCGAGGTTGATGACCTCGACCGGCGCCCGAAAGGCCTCCTGAAGATACATTCCCCACCCCCGGGTCGGAAGTGTCGCGGGGTAATCGCAGACGGTGGAATCACCGACCAGGACAATTTTGACCGGCGACTCCCCGCCAGGTGAGGCCTCAATAAACAAACCGCTCAGCAGCAGGGTGAGAAGGGAGCAAAGCCGGGAGTGCATGGAGGAACAGAAGGAAGAATGATCCCGGACTTTCCCAAAGAAAAGAACCCTGCTCAATGCCAATCCCACCCGGATCGCGCTAGCGGGGAGGCCCTGCGGCAGGGAGCGCGGCGGCAGCTGGCTCGGAGGATCTGGGCTCGAGCAGCTTCCGGTCACGGAACCAATCGAGCGCCAGACGGGGCCACTGGGTCACGGGGGCATCTGTGCGCCGCAGTCCATAGCCATGCCCACCAGTGGCGAAAATGTGAAGTTCCGCTGGCACCCCGGCTTTTTTCAAAGCAGTGAAGAGTGCCGTGCTGCTCAGACAGGTCACCTTGTCATCTGTCGCATGGACAAAAAACATCGGCGGCGTTTCCGGAGTCACCACGTAGTCGGATTTCAAAGTGCCATCCGGTCCGGCAATCCCACCAGGATAGATGAGTAGCGCAAAATCGGCGTGGCACCCGACTTCGTCCACCGCATCCACTTTGTCATAAAGCCGCTGACCCCGCCGCACCGCGGCGAGTGCCGCGGCCTCGCCACCGGCGGAAAAGCCCATCACTCCGACCCGGTGGGGATCGAGCCCCCAATCCGCGGTATGGCTGCGGGCCAGGCTAAGAGCACGCTGGGTGTCCATGACCGGACCCTGCCATTTTCCTGGCACGTCATACTCGCGAGTGGGAACCCGGTATTTCACCACCAGGGCGGCGATCCCTTTTTCATTGAGCCACGAGGCGACCTCGGTGCCTTCCAAATCCCAGGCGAGAATGCTGAATCCGCCGCCGGGGCAAATCACCACCGCACTCCCGTTCGCCTTTTCTTTGGCAGGCAAAAACACATGAACTTCCGGAGCATTGACATTGCCAAGCCTGATGAGGGGTCGCCCGGCAATGAGGTTGTCCTCCGGTTTGGTTTGGTTGATTTCCGGCCCGGTCACTTTCGCGGGAGGACCGGGAGGCGCCCCCGGCCAGAGACCGACCACCAAAGGTTCCGCCAAGGCGAAGGACGGAGAAACCAGGACAAGAAGGCCGGCCAGATATTTCATGCGGGAGGTTCGGAGAGGATTGATAAGCACGGGTGAAAAGAAAGGGCAGCAGATCAAGGATCATAGCCCTTTTTTTTCGGCTCGGCATCCCGTTCCGGCGGCGGCGGCGGATCGACCCCGTTGGTGACCATGATCCCACTGATGGCCGCGATGGTTTCAACGCTGGGCTTGAAATTGCCCGGTCGAAAACCCTGGGCGATCAGGAGTGGGGTCCATCCCTGGGAGTTTTTGCGGTTCCAGACATTGATGGCGGCACCCCGGTCGGCCAGGAATTGCACGACCTTGGGGAGACTTTTGTAGGCGGCCCCGTGCATCGCAGTCTGGCCATTCCGGTCCACCGCATTCACGTCCGCCCCCAGACTGAGCAGATACCGGCAGGCTTCGAGGCATTCATCCTCGGTCCCCGCCTCCTCATCCGGTGCGTAGCAGCCGAGACCGGCGGCCGCCATCAAGGGAGTGGATCCATCGGCATTGGGACGTTGTGGATTAGCTCCGAGGGCGACGAGCAGTTTCATCATCGGAAGGTCCGCATTGCGGCAGGCGAGCAGAAAAGGGGTGGCACCGGTGAAATTGATCGAACCAAAGGCGCGTGCCTTGGCCCGCTCCGGCAGGGGCGCATCAACCGCAGAGCCGGCGGCCACCAGAGCGCGCAGGCAATCCAGACTGGTCAATTTCCCATGGGTTTCGGGGGGAGGCTGGCCGGCTTCGTCATCCCCCCGGGGTGGCTTGCGCACCCAGGTGAGCCGGTGCAAAGGTGCGAACCCGCTCCTCTGATCATTGGGATCGGCACCGGCTTGGACGAGGGTCAGAGCGAGTTCGAAAT
>JADZAX010000061.1 GCA_020852405.1 Verrucomicrobiales bacterium | reverse complement strand
TCTACACCCATGTGCTGAACCGGCCCGGTGTGGCGACGCCGAGCCCGCTGGATGCGTTGGCGGCGTGAGGGTCCGGGGAGCTGCGGAACCAACCGGCAGAAGGAGGGGGCCAAGTTCGGGCCGGCTCCTGAAGCGTGGTGGAGCCAGTTATCGGACTCGAACCGATGACCTACTGATTACAAATCAGTTGCTCTACCAACTGAGCTAAACTGGCGTGATGCTTCCCAAGAACGGGGAGGAACGAGAGGGGAAAGTAGGGGATGTTGGCTTCTCGCGCAATCGTTTTCGGGGTGAAAAGCCGCCCTGCGCGAGGTTTCAGCGGGGGCGGGGGTGGAGCCTGAATTTCAACCGGACATCGTTGCGGAGACTTGCCGGAGGCGGCTCCGGCAGTTGGCGGAGACTGTGGTTCGCTCCCTGTTGCCGACATTGGCTTTGGGCGGCCTCCCGCAGGGCCATCCAGCGGGGGCAGGGATGTTCCGGAGCCCCGGCAATGTGTCGCAGCAGACTGAGCCACTCGACATAAGCCCGCTCCATGTCGCCGAGTCCGAAGAGGCGTTCTCCGGGGGGAGCGGCTTTCACCAAGGCGGCGCCGCCCCGGCGAAGCCAGGCGCCCATGGCTTCAGCGGTGCCTTCTCCGTAGCCCGGCGGGAGGCCGAGCATCAGATAGCCTTCGTAGTCGACCGGTCCATACGTTTGGCGGCAGGCCGTGGCGAGTCGGTCTGATCCGATGTCCTCCACTCCGGGGAGGATTTCGAAGCGATGACCACCGCGCAAGTTGGCCAGATGGAACACCAGATCGTCGATGTCGTAGTGCCTGTCCTCGAGGGCGGCCGCGATGGCGAGTCCTTCCCCGTGCTGGAAAAAACTGAAGAGGGTGCCTCGGGTGGTGGGATGCGCGTCCGGACCGATCAACCCAAGGCGGCGCCAGGCCTGCGCTGGCGAACCGGGGCGGGGTTCGCGGCATTGCCCGGTGGTGGCTTCGTTGAAATGGGTGGCCTGGACGCGCTTCCGCTGTCTTCTCGGCGGTTCGAGGAGCGCCCGGCCCAAGGAATCGCGAGAGGCCTGCAGGGGAATCGAGGCTGGATTGAGCAGGGCCACCAGGACGGTTCCGCGCGGAATGATCAGCTCGATCTTGAATCCCGGAGCCAGGGCGCTGATCCATTCGGGAGCGAAGGCGGTGATTTCCTCATGGGTCCAGGATTCGACCTGGCTGGCAAGGAGTCGTCTCACTGGTTTGGTCAATCGCCAGGTATCTCCGGAGTATTCCTCCGGGTGAAGGGTCGCGAGCGCGCATTCCGCGCCATAGCGGGGCAACCGGGCGGGGCCGGGCAAGCGGCAGATCCGGGTGTGCTGCGGAAGGATCCCGGTGAGGAACGAGGCGTCCGCCTCAGCGGGGATCCAGGTCCCGGATTTCCAGACCAGCACCTCGGAGAGGGGCACCTCCATGGTGGGAGCCCCGGAGTCTTCCTCCCAATCGCCGGCGGAATTCAGCCACTCATGTTCCATGGGGGCGAGCCCGAAGAGAGGCTCTGCCGGAGCGGGAGCGTCGCCGGTGGAGTGGTGGAATCCCACATCGACCGGGTGGGGGGAGAAGAGGCGTTCGCCAAACTGGTTGGCCGCGGCAAAGGGGGATCCGCCGGCCCGGGCCGCCGTGGACATGACCCGGAGCATGGCCGGCCAATCCAGCCCCTGGACCCGGCGGAGCGTGAGAGGACGGCCGTCGGCGAGTCGGGGACTGCGTTCCGTGGTGATGAGGCATCCGCTCTCGTCGAGTCCGCGGCGCCCGGCCCGGCCAAACATCTGGAGCAGTTCGTCGGGCGCCACCTCCCGGCGCCAGGGCCCCTCGGCGTAGGTGGTGCCGGAGACATGGACGGACCGGACTGAGAAATTGATCCCGGCGGCCAGTCCCATCGTGGCCACGACGACATGGAGTTGACCGGCTTTGGCGAGGGGCTCGATGATGGCGGCACGCTGGGCAAAGGTCAGTCCACTGTGATGCCAGGCGACGCGTTTGCGCAGCACTCGGTGGAGTTCCGGTCCACAGGTCCGCAGCAAATCCCGGGCGTCGGAGGGCAGGGGATCATCATCGGGCAGGGCGGCGGCGATGGCTTTGGCGATTTGCTCGGCGGCCCGGCGCTGGGGGGCAAAGATGAGCAGGGGCCCCTGGTCGGAGAGCAGCGCGCTGACGGCGAGCCGGGCCCAGGGATCGCGAATCACATGGGGCGCCCGGTTGGGCAGGGCTCCCAGCGGGATTTCATCCAGGGGCACGGGACGCTTTCCGGTGCGGACGACCTCAACGGTGCGGCCGAGTCGTTGGAGCCACCCCGCCACTTCGGCAGGATTGGCCACGCTGCCGCTGAGGAGGAGCAACTGGGTCTCCGGAGGGGCCTGGGCCAGCACCAGCTCGTAACCGAGGCCGCGACGGTGGTCGGCCAGCATTTGATACTCGTCGATCACCAGCAGCCGGGGACCAGTGCCCGACAGCAGCCGTTCCCGCTGGGTTTCCAGGGTCGCGACGAGGACCGGCGCGTCGACTTCCTCCGAGGCATCGCCGGTGGCGAGGCCGACGCGCCACCCGCGGCGCTGCCATTCCCGCCATTTGTCGTTTGCCAGGGCCCGGGTGGGCACCGTGTAAACCGCCTGTTCCCCGCGGGCCGGGAATCCGGCGTTGACGAGGTATTCAAAGACAAACGTTTTGCCGGCCCCGGTGGGGGCATCGACGATGACATCGCGCCTCTGCTGGAGGGCTCGGATCGCTTCCTGCTGCCAGAGGTCGGGCAGGGCGAGCCGGGACTCCAAACCGCGCAGCGCGTCGGCGAGGCCGTGCATGGTGATTTGTGGAGGGAGGAATGGTGGCGCTTCCCCGCAAGGTCCGGCCGCGGGAGGCTCGCTCGACAGGTGGGTGGTGAAGGAGCTGGCTCAGGGGGCTTTCGAGTCGCTGAACATCGTGGCAATAGTGGCGTCGTAGCGGACGTGAAG
Organism: Verrucomicrobiales bacterium; assembly: GCA_020852405.1. GTDB lineage: Bacteria > Verrucomicrobiota > Verrucomicrobiia > Verrucomicrobiales > DEV007 > JACKQE01. Next base: position 4,729 of record JADZAX010000061.1, on the reverse strand, counting down.
GAGCCGCCAATCGCCGCCTCCGGCGTCGTAAAAGGTGAACTCCTGCAGAAAGGGCTGCGTTTGGAAATGGGCAATGCAGCTCAGGATGGCGACTCGTTTGGTGGGGGAGGTTTCCTTGGTGATTTCGAAATCCAGAAAGGTTCCCATGGCGGAAATCATGGTTTCAAACTGCTTCGAGACCGCGTCCAAATCTTCGGCCTTGAGAGCCGGATTGCTGCTGAGCAGTTCCCGGATTCCCTCGCCGGATTTGCCGGACTTGCACAGGCCGTAGAATCCGGTGATTTGCTGTTTGGGCATCAGACTGCCGCCTGCGGGAGCCACCTGAGGTGGTGGAGCCGGGGCCGGAGTCTGCGCCCCCGCGACTGCGGCGAGTGCGACAACGATGGCAACAAGGGGGAAAAGGAAACGCTTCATGCCGGGAGGTTGGAGGGGAGGACGGGGACTGTCAATCAGTGACAGCCGCAACCGCTGCCGCACCCGCCTCCGCCGCCTCCTGCTGACGGGGGCCGGGAAGGACCATCGCCCGTCCCCATGATCCCGTATCCGCCACTGATGACCCGGCGCACCGGCTGACCTGAGTCGGGATGGTGAGTCAACGCCGCGTCCTTCATGCTTTGCTTGATCTCAAAGCGGGTCACAGGCTCGGTTTCGGACTGGGGAATGGTTTCGTAAACGTAAGTGGGCATGGCACAAAAAAGGGAATCAGGGCACTATAAAACGGTCCGGGGGAAACAGCAAGCCGGGCTGTGCTCCAGGGCGAGCGTTCAGCCTGGAGAACTCCCCGCTTGTGATGTCACCCGGGGTGGGGAATCTTTCGGGGCATGTTTTCCCTCCTCTCCGACAAACTTGAAGGCGTTTTCAAACAGCTCCGCGGTCACGGCAAGCTCTCCGAAAAGAACATTTCCGACGCCCTCCGCGAAATTCGCATGGCCCTCCTGGAGGCGGATGTGGAGTTTTCCGTCGTCAAGACCTTCATGGCGGCCGTCAAAGAAAAGGCTGTCGGGGAGGCGGTGCTTCGCTCGATCACTCCGGGACAGCAGATCGTCAAGGTTTTCCACGACGAGCTGACAAAGCTCCTAGGCGGGGATCCGGCCCCGCTGGATTTGAATCCTCCGGGGCGCATTTTGATGGTCGGGTTGAACGGAGCCGGGAAAACGACCACCTCGGGCAAGCTGGCCCTGCATTTGAAAAAGCAGGGCCGGAGGCCGGTCCTGGTGGCCTGCGACCTGGTCCGACCGGCCGCCATCGAGCAGCTGGCGGCACTCGGGAGGCAGGTCGATATCCCGGTCTTCACTCCTCAGCCGGGGCAGCGCGATGTGTTGGCGGTGGCCAAGGAAGCACTCGCCTGGGCGGAAAACCTCCAGGCCACGGTGGTGATTTTTGACACCGCCGGCCGCCAGGAAGTGGACGAACCCCTGCTTGCCGAGCTGAAAGGCCTGCGGGACTATCTCGCGCCCCGCGAAGTCCTGCTGGTGGCTGATGCCGCAACCGGCCAGCAATCCGTCAGTGTCGCCCAGACCTTTGACCAGGCGGTGGGGCTGAGCGGCATTATCCTGACGAAGTTGGATGGCGATGCCCGCGGGGGGGCGGCGCTGTCGATGCGGTCCGTGACTCAGAAGCCGGTGAAATTCATCGGGGTCGGGGAGAAGCTGTCGCAATTGGAGGCATTCGTGCCCGACCGGATGGCCAACCGGATTCTTGGCATGGGCGACGTGGTCAGCCTGGTGGAGAAAGCCGCGGAGGCGTTTGACCAGGAAGAAGCCATGAACATGGCCCAGCGGATGATGTCGGCCCAGTTCGACTTCAATGACTTCCTGGGGCAGATCCGCATGATGCGCAAACTGGGGCCGATGCAGGAAATTCTCGGCATGATTCCCGGCATCAAGAAGCAGATGGGAAACATGAATGTCGATGAAAAACGGGTCAAACATCTCGAAGCCATCGTGCTCGCGATGACACCGAAAGAGCGGAAACGGCCTGAGATCATCAATGGCTCTCGGCGCCGCCGCATTGCCACCGGGAGCGGGACTTCCGTGCCGATGGTGAACCAGACCATCAAACAGGTCGGCGAAATGCGGAAGCTGATGAAAAACAAGGGCAAGATGAAGCAGATGATGAAGCAACTCGGCGGGGGCGGGGGAGGAGGCTTCCCGGGGATGCCGGGCGGCAAGGGATTCCCGTTCTAAGGGCGTTAGAAGCTATCAGGACCTCCGGGTAGCGAAAAGCGACTGTCCCGGTTTCACCGGAGCAGCCGCTCTTGTCATAGACGGGGGGAGACGACCCCAATGGTCTTTGTGATGGAAGGTGGGAGTTATTCCGCCACGGTTCCCACGGGCTCGCCGATCGGCTCTCCAAAGAGACGGTAGCTGCTGTAGGTGCCGGTGTTGATGTCGTAGAGGTAGTAGACCCCGAAGTTGCCGTAATGGCGGCGGTAGCGGTTCTTCTTCTTGGCTTTCTCTTCCTCTTCGGCCTCGCTTTCGTCCTCCTTCAGCTCACGTTCCGTGGCTAAGGTGGCATCGTTTTCGTCGACCACTTTGCTGTTCCGGTCCCACGTTTCCCACTTGTGGGGATTGAGGTATTCGTAAAAATCGATGGGTGTTTCGATCACGATTTCCGGAATGATCTCCTCCACCGGCACCACCACGGGAGTCTCCACGATCGGGGTGACCACGCTGTCAGTGGGAAGTTCCACCGGTTGGATGGCGTCATAGTAAATGGTGTAATTGCCCACTCCGCTGACCCCATTGGAGGAGCGGTAAAAGGCCGTCGCCGATGTGAAGTCGCCGTCCGCCACCGAGGCCAGGTTCACTTCCCCTCCGGGAGCAACCACCGTCGTGATCGGTCCGGCGACATCGGAGGCGACGACGAGATCGAGGAACCCGTCGGCTCCGACCGTGGTGCTGAGGAAGGTTGGGAAGTCGGTGTCTTCATTCCACCACAGGTCCGGCTGGAGATACACTTCGTCGGGATCGCCCGAAGTCGCCAGGCGGGTGGCATCGAAGGTATTGAGGCCATCGGCGAAGCTCACCCCGCCACCATCCACACCGGCATAGGTGGCCGCTGATTCATTGAGTCGGGTGGTGGTGGACATGAGGTTGCCCTCACGCTGCGGGATGTAGATCCTCAACTCACTGCCGAAACCATAGAAGGCGCTGGAGAACACCGTCCCGTTGATGGTGGAGAGCTCTCCCGTCCCGGTGTGGAAAGGATAATTCCTCCCCACTCCAAAGTAGGTGTTTCCTTCGGCAATGGTGGTCAGGCCTGCCTGAACCAAGGGGTCGGCATGACCCACCAAGGTGTGATCGAGGGAGGCGTTGCCGCCCACAGCGACTTGAATGTCCCCGGTCCTGGCTCCCACTCCGGAAATGCGGGCGGTCCGATCGTCAGAGCCATCCCGGAGCCAGTCGCCGTGACCGATCATGACATAGTTGTTCAACGTGTCCGTGCCGCCGGTGCTGCCATCGACGGTGACCAGATCGTTTTTAACAAAGACGGTGATGTTGCCATCATTCGTGCCATTGACGCCAGCGCCTCCGTGCCCAATCTGGGTGTATGCGAGGTGGTTCGGTTGTCCCACGGGATCCGCCGTGGTGCCTCCCAACATGGTCAGGTTGTTGCCGACCACCACGGTGATGTCACCCTTGTGATTGCCATCGTTGACGTCATTGGTTCCGGAAAGGTTCCGGTATTCGGTCGTGAAGTTGCCGATCTGGGCGATGTTGTCGACCGGTCCATCCGGGCGGGTGGAGGCCGGATCTGTCCCTATCTGAGTCGGACGTTGCATGCCGGCCATCAGCAGGTCATGTCCGGCGGTGACCATGATGTTGCCATTGGCCGGGGTATCGATCAGGGCCCCGCCATTTCCGATCACGGCATAGGCGTTGTGGGTGTATTCCACCGCTCCCCCGAGAATCGGGGTGGCGACCCAGGGGTTGGTTCCGGCTCGCAGTTCGATGTCATTGCCCGCGTAGACGCTGATGTCTCCACTGAAGCCAGTGATGACGTTGTTGGCATGAGCCCGGTCGTTGCCGACGTCGGAGCTGAAACCATTCCCGATCTGGGCCGAGCTGCCGCGCCAGGCGTTGCCACCTTGGAGGATCACATTGGCGCCGGCGGTCACGGTGATGTCAGAGTCCGCGACGATGCCATTAATCGTGGCCAGCGCCACGCCGTTCCAATCCTTGTCCAAGACCACGAAGTCATAGAGATCCATGGTGCCGCCATGACCGATGGCGACCGGGTTGCGATCGGCCGGAACCCCGAACCCGCTGTCCCCCACATTTTGATCATTGGCCGCCGCGAAGCCGGCATTGAGGAAGACACTGCCGCCGGCACTGACGTCGATGGTTCCCCCGGCGGCGATGTATTCAGCTCCTCCTGTCCGCTCGGAACCGTCCGTTCCCCGGTTTCCGATGCCCGTCCAGAAGAACAGTCCGTCGTTGTTTTCCAAGGTGATGTCCCCGCCGGCATTGACCACGATGTTGCCAATCATGTCATCCCGCGGGTAGGCCGGGTTGAATGCCTGAATGGTGTCGATGGCCCGACCTCCGTGGCCAATCAGGGTCCATGCGTAGCCGCTCCGGTCTGAGCTTAACCCGCCGGGATTGAATTCGCCGCCAAAATCGGATCCGCCTGCCCCCACGCCGCCCCGGTTGGCATAGAAGCGATCGGCTGACTGCGGGTGGGTCATCAACATGTCGCCGCCGGCGTTCACGGTGACATTGGCCGT
>JADZAX010000060.1 GCA_020852405.1 Verrucomicrobiales bacterium | reverse complement strand
GGGGGGCTCAAAAGTCATGGTGGGGGCGGCAGGTCGACAGCCCCAAGGGCTTCTTCATGGATGCCGACATTTCTGCCTGGTCTCAAGCGGGAAATTTGAGGGAAAGACATTCTTTGCGATCAAAGCAGGAATCCTCATTTTCCGGGCGGTGAGCATGCCGTGGGAGAGCGAGGCGGACCTCACCGGAGGGAGAAAAGTTTTTTTCGACCACACCTTGCCTAGAGGTGCCGCAACGTGTGCTGCATCCCACAGAAAACAGGACCTCCCACAGGTTCCACGAAGGACCAGGCAACGCATCGTTCCCTGCCAATGCCATCCTTGGAAAAAAGTGGCATCGGGATGGTGACGTCAGGCGTATTCTTGGATAGACAGCCGCCGCCTTCCCGCGAACTGCTTTGAGCCGATTTCCGATGCGCCTCTTCCCGGACATACCGCCGCATTTGGTCAGTGCTCCTCCTGGCGGTGAGGAGCGTTATTTTCTGGTTCGATCTGTTGCAATCTTTGTGTCCGTGGGTTCAAACTGCGCGAATTTCAGGAGCCAACCATTTTACTTTCTGTCGTGACTTCCTCTGAATCAGTCCAGATCCCAACCAACCGCCGTGACGCCATCGCAAAGTGGAAAGCGGTGATCGCGGAATACCAAAAGCCGGTACTGTGGCGGGCTATCTGGCAACTCGTCAATACCATCGGCGGTTATGCCGTGGTGTGGTATCTGATCTATTTGAGCCTGCCGGTTTCCTGGTGGCTCACCCTGCCTCTCGCCATTCTGGCCGGTGGACTGATGATCCGGATTTTCATCATTTTTCATGATTGTGGGCACGGTTCTTTTTTTAAGTCCCGTCTCGCCAATGACATTTGCGGGTTCATCACCGGGGTCCTCAGTTTGACCCCTTACTACCATTGGCGGTGGGAGCATTCCATTCATCACGCCACCACTGGAGATCTCGACCGCAGAGGGGTCGGCGATATCTGGACTCTCACCGTCAATGAATACCTGGCGTCCTCGAAGTGGAAAAAGTTCAGTTACCGCTTGGCCAGAAATCCCATCGTCCTGTTTGTCCTGGCCCCGCTTTTTCTATTCGTGATCCGGCAGCGTTTTCCGTCGGCACAGGCGAATCCGCGGGAACGCTGGTCGGTCTGGTGGATGAATCTGGCCATCCTTGGCATGGCGGCTCTGATGAGTGCCATTTTCGGGATTGGTCCCTACCTCATCGTCCAACTCACCGCTACAGCGGTGGCCGGCGCAGCCGGAGTTTGGTTGTTCTATGTGCAGCATCAGTTCGAGGAGGTCTATTGGGAACGGGGAGATGACTGGGACTACACGGATGCCGCCTTGAAAGGCAGTTCTTTCTACGAGTTGCCCAAGGTTCTGCAGTGGTTCTCCGGCAACATCGGTTTCCACCACATCCACCATCTCAGCCCAAGGATTCCCAACTACAATCTGGAGCGCTGCCACCGGTCTGACCCGATGTTCCAGGAGGTGAAGCCGCTGACCTTGTTCAGCAGCCTCAAATCGGCGACCTTCCGGCTATTTGATGAATCTTCCAAAAAGCTCGTCGGATACCGCCACCTGAAGGAACTGAGGAAACCCAAGGAAGACGGGGAGAAATCCCGGATCGGGGATTCCTCCAAGGATTCTGGCTCTCCCCCGGATGGCCTGAGGTCGTGAGGTGCGGTCCACCGGAAAGCCTCTCGCCCGTCTGTTGTTTTGGTACCGCGGCCGGCCCCAAAGTCACAAAAAGGACACGGTGAGCTCGTGTCAAAAACTCCGGTTGAGGATACGTTTCGCGGAAGATTGATGGCTTCGGCGACGCCGCGTCTGCGCGGATGCCTTTTTGTTGTATCAACACCCTCTTCGCATAACTTTTTCACATGGACGATCAAGATGCTCTTTTTGCCCGCATTCATCAGGATGTTCTCGACAGCCTCGATGAGGAACTGGAGATGGAATTCGAGGACCTCTCCGAGGAACGGCCGGGGCAGGATCCAGCAGCGGTGGCCGATTTTTGGCGGTTTTACTTCAAGGAACTGCACCGGCTCCAACTCGAATTGATTCGCCTGCAGACTTGGGTGCAGGCCTCCGGGCACAAGTTGGTGGTGCTGTTTGAAGGGCGGGATGCCGCTGGCAAGGGAGGTGTCATCAAGCGCATCACCCAGAGGCTCAATCCCCGGGTCTGCCGTGTCGCCGCGCTGCCCGCCCCGACGGAAAGGGAACGGAGCCAGTGGTACTTCCAGCGTTACATCGCGCATCTGCCTGCCGCCGGGGAAATGGTGTTGTTCGACCGCAGCTGGTACAACCGTGCCGGGGTCGAACGGGTCATGGGATTCTGCTCGGACGAGGAATACGAGGAGTTTTTCCGCACCGTGCCGGAATTTGAGAAAATGCTGATCCGCTCCGGGATCCAGTTGGTGAAATACTGGTTCTCGATCACGGATGAAGAGCAGGAATTCCGGTTCCGTTGCCGTATCCACGATCCTCTCAAACAATGGAAACTCAGCCCGATGGATCTGGAGTCCCGGAGACGCTGGGAAAGTTACACCGTGGCCAAGGAGATCATGCTGAAACGAACGAGCATTCCGGAAGCGCCCTGGTGGCTCGTCCCGGCGGTTGACAAGAAAAAGGCCCGGCTCAACTGCATGGCGCACCTGTTGAGTCGGGTGGACTACCGCGTGGTGGAGAATGATCCGGTGGTGTTGCCCGATCGGCTAAGACACGATGATTACAGACGTCATCCGGTGCCGGAGCAGATGATCGTACCCCAGGTGTATTGAACAGGGCTGAAAATTGCCACCCCAACCAGCGCCGCCGAATGTCTGGGCGTGCGGTCAGTGCACGATGCCGAAAATGGCCGCGAAGTCGGTGGTGTGGGGAGGGGTGTCTCCGGTTTCACCCTTGATGTGGATTTCCGAAATGTCACCATCGAGGAACAGTGCGTCGCGACAGCCCAGATGCTGGAAGAGCCGGGCAAAGCCGTGCAGATTGATCTGCCCCCCGGAGTCGGGAAGTTTCGGCGTTGGGCGCACGGAGCACACGAACACGATCCGGCCATGCTGGTCCACACCGACCCCGTTGCGCAGAAGCCGGTTGGGTGAATTCGCATTGAATTTGGGGTGAATCTGGTCGTTCCGCAGCAGGAGTGGTCCGGACTGGGTGGCGAGGCGGATCGCCTCCTCTCCGGTGGCGCGAGCCTTCAGGGCGGGGAACTCGGAAGTCTCCACCACCCGGGCGGTGCCGTTCTGCTGGAGAAAAAACACGCCGTTCGGCTTGAGGAAAAAGTTCCCGGGTGCCTCGGCGGTATTGAGGGGACGGAGTTCCCGGCCGTCCTCGATGTGGAGGCCTTCCGGAATCCATCCGGGTTGGTAAATGCCGGCATTCATCGCAAAGAGGAGCGTGCGTCCTTGGGCCGTCACTGCGGCGTCCAAGGCCCGAAAATTCTTGTAGGGCTGCCCTTGGACATCCTTCCAAAAGAGTTCCAACTTTCCGCGGGAGGGATCGACTCGGTGGATGATGAATTTGGCTCCTTCGAAATCCAATGTTTCGCCCTGCAGGCATGGCACCGCCAACACCGTGGTCAGGGCAAGAGGCAGAAGCACAGCAAACTTGGGAAATACGTTCATGTGATGAATATGGCAGGTGAATGAGAGGGATCAAGCTGTACGAGCGGAGGCGACGGGTTTCCCCTTCAGAATGCAAGGCTTCAGTTGCAATTCGGCTGGACTGGATTATTCATGGCGGCGGGTGATCGCTGGCGCGATGGCCCCGGTGACTCAGGCGTCCCTTGACGGTTGGACCGGTCTTGTTTTCTCCACCCCCCTTCAGAACTTACCGCGCACTTTTGGCAGTCCCGGCCGGATCCAATCCGGTTCAGGGATCCCGGCCCGGCTACCCCCAAGTTCCTCTTCCCTGCTCTGCTGGCCGTCCTCCCGCAGAGCTCAGGCTCTTTCCGTGACGGGGGTGAATTCGTGCCCCGGCGGGAGACGGTTCCCCTCCGCGTTTCGACGGAGTTCCGGCGCCCGTGATGGTCCGAGTCCCCAATGTTCCTTCCCCCCACAACCCAAAACCATGAAAGACCCCCTCCAGCTTCCAGAATCTCTTGAAATCAGCCGCAACCAGGAAAAAAGCCGGTCGCGCCGCACTGGCAAACCCGGAAAAGGGACCGGCCGATCCCAATTGACGGACATTCTGGGACCGGTGGAGGATCTGGAGAGTTATGTGAAAGCCGACTGGTGGCGGCATTTGTTCAATGCCAATTACCTCCGCACCGATGGCGATGTGGTGGAAGACACCGTCATCACCCGAAGCGAGGTGGATCTTTTTTCAAGGCTCATGCATCTCGACGCTGACTCTTCCGTGCTGGACGTCTGCTGCGGGCAGGGACGGCACTGTCTCGAACTGGCGCGGCGGGGTTTCACCGCCGTCACGGGGATCGACCGCTCGCATTACCTGATCTCAAGAGCCCGCGGTTCAGCCAAGACTGAACAACTGGGGGTGGTCTTCCGCGAGGGGGATGCCCGGAGGTTGCCGTTCAGTGCGGACCGGTTCGCGGCGGTGTCGCTCGCCGGAAACAGTTTTGGTTATTTCGAAACCGCGGAGGACGACGCCCGGGTGCTCCGGGAGGTGCTCCGGGTTCTTCAGCCGGGTGGCATCCTCCTCCTCGATGTGACGGATGGAGAACACATCCGTCAGACCTACCAACCCCGGAGTTGGGAGTGGATTGACCGGAATTACTTTGTGTGCCGCGAACGTTCCCTTTCAGCCGACGGTCAGCGACTCATTTCAAGGGAGGTCATCACCCACACTCGCAAGGGAGTCGTCGCGGACCAGTTTTACGCGGAACGCCTCTACCGGGCTGACGAACTGCGCTCATTGCTGGCTGAAAACGGCTTCCGCGACAGCGAGTTGCATGAGGAAATCTTCACCGCTTCCCTGCGGAACCAGGATCTCGGCATGATGGGCAAGCGGCTGGTGTTTACCGCCCGGGCTGACAAGTCTCCCGCCGGACCGAAAAAGCCGGCTCGACCGGTCCAACGGGTTGCGGTGCTGCTGGGAGATCCCCGCAAGCACGATGCGGTGAAGCCTGACGGGACTTTCGATGATGACGACTACCACACTCTGAATGAGTTGAAAAATGCCCTGACCGGCCTAAAAGGTTACCAATTCACCTTTTTCGATGATCATGACCGCCTCTTTGAGGATGCCATGACCGTGAAAGCGGAGTGCGACTTCGTCTTCAACCTTTGTGACGAAGGATTCGTCAACGATGCGGCCAAGGAACTGCATGTTCCCGCCCTGCTGGAGATGTTGGGAATCCCCTACACCGGGGGCACTCCCCAGTGCCTGGCATACTGCTACGACAAGTCCTTGGTTCGCGGCATCGCGGTGGAAATGGGATTGCCGGCTCCCCGGGCGGCATTCATCCGACCCGACGAAACCGCGTTCATTGATCTCGCGATTCCTTTTCCGGTCATCCTGAAACCGAACAGCGGGGATTCCAGTTTCGGGATTACTGCGGACAGTGTCTGCCATGACGTGGCCCAGATGGAGGCCGCTTTGGTCCGGCTGCGGGAACGTTGCGGGTATGACAAGCCGATTCTGGTCGAGGAATTCCTCACCGGCGAGGACATATCGGTCGGAATCCTTGGCAATGTGCCGGAAGATCCAACATTGCTGCCCATCATCCGCGAAGACTACAGCGAGCTCCCGGAAGGGCTGCCCCGGATCTGCGGCTACGAGGCGAAATGGGACCCTGCATCACCCTACGCAAAGGTTCGTTCCGTGCCGGCGGGGTTGGGGGAGGAAACCGAGCGGTTTCTGCATGCCAGCTGCCTTCAGCTTTTCGAACGCCTCGGCTGCCGTGATTATGCGCGGTTCGACTGGAGGCTGGATGCCCGGGGCACCCCGAGGTTGCTCGAAGTGAATCCCAATCCGGGCTGGTGCTGGGACGGACATCTCAACAAGATGGCGGATCTGCACGGCCTGTCCTATCAGGACATGCTGGGTCGAATCCTTGGGGCAGCGGTGGCGAGATTCGAGCGAGGCAAAGTCCGGCGGTGACATGGAAGGGGGGATCCCGGGAACATTGGCCGCATTGACGCCATGCGCACTGGAACCCCGGGGCGTGTAGCATGGGGCATGAAGTCTTTCTCTGCTCTGCTCTCTCCGGCCCTCGGTGTGCTCCTTGGACTGGGTTCCTCCCTGACTTGCCAGGCCGGGGATCCGACCTACTACCGGGGTAACACCCATACGCATTCCCTCTGGAGTGACGGGAATGATTTCCCGGAGATGATTGTCGATTGGTATCAACAGCAGGGATACGATTTCATCGCCTTGAGTGACCACAACATTCTGGCGGAAGGCGACAAGTGGATGGCGGTGGATGCGGTCAAGTCCCGTCAAAAAGTTCCTGGGCCGGGGGCGATGGAGACATACCGGGCCCGGTTCGGTGACTCCTGGGTAAAGACACGCGAGAAAAACGGCAAAACGGAGGTTCGGTTGAGCACTCTCGAGGAGTATCGTGGCCGTTTCGAGAAGCCGGGCGAATTCCTGATTGTTCCAGCGGAGGAGATTTCTTCAACCTGGCAGACAGTCGGCTCTCCCAAAGGACTGCCGGTTCACATCAATGTGGTCAATGTGAAAGAGGTCATCAAACCGGCGATCCGACCCACGGCGGTGGAGACGATGCGGGCGGTTCTGCTCAATGTGCTGGAACAGGAGCGGGTGACCGGCCAGCCCATGTTGGCGCATCTCAATCATCCCAACTTTCAATGGGCGATCACGGCGGAGGAAATCGCCCGGGTGATCGAGGAAAGGTTTGTGGAGATCTACAACGGCCATCCGGGAGTGCATCACCTTGGCGATGCGACCCGGCCCGGGCAGGAGAAGATCTGGGACATCGCCAACACCATCCGCCTCCGCGATATGCACGCCGCTCCGCTCTGGGGCGTCGCCACCGATGATTCGCACAATTATCATGGGGGTGAAGTCTCCCCGGGGCGCGGCTGGGTCATGGTGCGCGCGGCGGCCCTGGAGGCTGGAGCCTTGGTCACGGCGATGAAAGCGGGCGACTTCTATGCCAGCTCCGGCGTCACCTTGCGGGAAATCCGGTTTGATCCCTCCACACGCCGTCTCGGCGTCTCCCTGGTGGCCGAGCCGGGAGCGACCTACCGCTGCGAGCTCATCGGCACCCGGCGGGCGGCGGACGCTCCCGTTGGCGAGGTCTTTGCTTCGAAAACCGGTGAAAGCGCGGACTTTGACCTGCCGGAGGATGCCCTCTACGGACGGATCACCATCACGGCTTCGGTTCCGCACGAAAATCCCTCTTTCGAAGGGCAGAAAAAACAGGCCTGGACCCAGCCGGTGGGCTGGGAACAGACCAGGTAAGGGGTCGGCTTACTTTTTGGGTTTGACCTGCCAGGCTTCGTCAAAAAAGTCCGCCGCGGTGATCCCGCCCGGAGCTTTGTCGTCCGGAGCCACGGAGACATCGATGATCGACCAGTCCGGCAATTTGGGGTTCTGCTGGGAATTGTTGCGGTCATCGATCTCCCGGAACGTGGGGCCACTGTTCAGCACGAGGTAGTGCGGTGCCTGGCCGGGTTCGGGCGTGTCGAGAGGGTTGGGGTAGATCAACACCGGCACATGGGTCGCGGCGGCGGCCGAGTCGCTGCCCACGGCCACTTCAGTGTCATTCCAACGCAGGGGGAGATGGGGAAGGGCTTTGGCGATGATGGCATTGGAGGCGGCATCCCCCCAGCAGATGAGATGGTAGAGCCGGAAATCTTCGGCGGTGACTTCGGAGGCATTCTTGAGCCGCGGTTCCCCACGGAAGACTTCCTTCCAACGGCGGAGAAAGTGGTCCAGTTCAAAGGACACCCATTGGTCGACGGCTGGATTTTTGCAGGCCCCCTCGGGCAGCACCACCAGGAACGGCTCCATGAAGGCATCATCGACCGGGCCTTGGCGCCCCGGAGTTTTTCGCAGCCCGGGAGCTGCGGTGTAGAGATCCCCCTCGGCAAGGGACCATCCTCCCTCATTTTTCACCAGCCGGAATCCATCTTGATCATTTGGATTGGTCAGGCGGGTGCCGTCAATGGTGATGCTGGCGCCTTTTTTCACCGGGGCCCCCTGTTCCGCGATGGTGACATCGGTGATGTTTGCGGTGTCGATTTGAAATGCCCCGGTTCCGCTGAAGTTCCCGTCAAACGTGAGATCGACCCGGGAATCTTTCCAGTGTTCGGCCAAGCCGTTCACATGGACATAGGGAGCCTGACGGTAGCGCAGGGTGCGGGTTTGGAAGGTGATGTGACCCGGCTCGTTGATCGGGCTTTCCTTGCCCTGGAGCGCTCTCTGGACAAATTGAGTGACGGTCTTGATGGATTCCGGATCGTATTTGTGCGGCATCTGTGGCCCGATAATGTGGTGCAGCTTTTTCCCTTCCGCGGCGAACGCCTCGCTCATGAATTCCGCAGCGTCGCGCTGCTTGTCGATTTCTCCGCTATAGGCCAACACGGGCATGTTGAAGAGGTTGCGAACATAGAAGGGCACATTGTAAACGCCCCAGAGGGTCTGGACATATGGCGCGGGATACTGGTCCGGCGGCATTTTGGTGAAACGGGCAACATCCACAAATCCGGCGCCGGCATGGACCACCGACCACTTCCCGGGGTAGTGGGCTCCAAGCTGCCAGCTGCCTCCTCCGCCCATGGAAAACCCCATCATGGCAAACCGGGGGTGCCCGTTGGGACCATACAGCGCCCGGGCTGCCGCATCGGCGCATTCCAAGGCATCGGCTTCACCGGGGCCTTTCCACCCGATGCATTGTCTGCCAAGCGGATGCACCACGATGGCGTCGTCCGGTTGGAACTGGCCTTTGCGGGACATCCTGCCGGCGATGAAATGCAGGTCTGTTTCCTTGTCCCCGCGGCCGTGCAGCCAGATCCAGAGTGGTGGCACGGCATCGCCCGGTTTGACCTGCGCCGGATCGGGCAGGGCGAGACTCTCCGGGATCTCCAAACCGTAAGGCTGGGGAGATCCATCGAGTTCCGAGTAATAGCCCCGCACTACCGAACCGCGCTGTTTGGTCCAGTAGGCGTCGCCTTTCTCCAGGGCCTCCAGGCGTTTTTTTCCTTCGTGGAGAAGGAGGCGGACCTTGTTGATGTCCTTGGGATCCCAGAACTCACCAATTTCCAGTCCGTAGCGGGCTCCTTTGAGGAAGACATCAACGTCAGCGGCAAGATCGGGCTGTTTCTCGCGCAACGGCTGGAGACGGCTGCCAAGGGCGTTGGCTTCCTTGAGGAGCGGTTCGGCGACGGCGGGATCGGGAGGGGCGGTCATTGGGGCCGGCAGGACCCGCGGAATGGCGGCATAGTCTGCCGCGTGGGCGGTGGTCGCTGCCGTGGCGAGAGCCAACAGGGCCAGGAAGAGAGGGTGAGAGCGGAGGAGGGCCATGGAAGGTATGATGATGCCGCGTTC
>JADZAX010000059.1 GCA_020852405.1 Verrucomicrobiales bacterium | reverse complement strand
CAACCCTCGCCCCCGCCGTGGATCCGGCAGGAAGGAGCTCCGGAAATGAGCGCCTCACTCCTCAACCGATCAGCAACAAAAAACTTTGCCCTTTCTTGCGCCAAGAAGTTCCGGCCTCACGTCCGCTTTGAGCGGGTCAGCAAAGACTTTCTCGACCGGACGGAAGGGCACCTCAGGATGTGGATCGCTTCACAGGTGAGCCAACACCCAACGAAAGGAAAAACCATCAAATGAGCGCCACTCCTTACACCTACGGAACCCGTAATGACGGTGGAGCCAATGCCGTCTTCGACAGGCGCAACCGAATTGTCTGCACCTTCCCGCCGGACCGTCCCGGAGACGATAAGCGTCCGGGGAGTCCCAGCAGGCCGGAAGAGACGCTCAAGAACGCGAAGATGTTCGTGGTCGCGTTCGATCTCCTGCGGGTCGCCGAGCAAGTTGAGAACAGCGGGCCGATCCAGACGCATGATAACGAGCCGGTCACGATCACGATCAGCGCCGACCTCTTCCGCGAGTTGCGGGAGGTGATCCTGAAGGCAAAGAGCGCGGACGGGCCTCCCCGGCCTTGCGTCTCGGCGGATCCCCAGCCTTACGAGTCATTCAACCGGGGGGAGAAGAATCACCCTGCCTATTCGCTCCCGAGCGTCCCACAGGTCGCACGCCGGATCATCTGCGACGAATCCGCGAGCAAAACCGAGCGCCTGCTTGCCGATTGCGTGCTGTCTCTCTACCGCAACCGGGACACGCATCTTATTATCTGAACCATTGAGGCCCGCCGGTCAACTCCCGGCGGGCCTCACAACCACAACAAAACACCATGCCAAAACCCATCACAGCAAAGGGCTACGCCCTCGCGTGCCTCCTCCGGGAGGAAGCGAAGGACTGCCAGAACGACGACCGTGCCGCCATGCTCATTGCAG
This sequence comes from Verrucomicrobiales bacterium, assembly GCA_020852405.1. Taxonomy (GTDB): domain Bacteria; phylum Verrucomicrobiota; class Verrucomicrobiia; order Verrucomicrobiales; family DEV007; genus JACKQE01. The sequence goes on along the minus strand of JADZAX010000059.1, from coordinate 6,971 downwards.
CAGCGGAAGAAATTGAATCCTTGATCGAAGAGATCCGGGGAGAACAGAAACGAAGCTAAACCAAAGGAACCCATGAGCAAAACAGCAGGATATAAAATGCCATACCTTGACGACTTGACGCTTTGCATCGGGCGGACGAAAGATTTTCGTGCCGTCTGGCAAAACGAGGGAGGGAATCCCTTTATCTGCGTCCACGATTCAAGGACCGTGAAAAACTTTCTCCCGGTCACTCCAGAGGAGATCATTCCCATCAAGACCCTTTACACGCGCAAAAGTCTCGACACGAAAGGAACCAAATGAAAACCAACAAGATCAAAATCGAGGATACGGATCAGTTGATCCACGCACTCAGAACGGCAGCAAAGCCAAAGATGGAAGGCTATTTTGTCGATCTGGCAACTGATGAGAAGGTCATCCGGCTATCGCCGGGGATCCCGTTCATTCACTTCACCCGTAAGTTTGGAACGTGGATGTCTCTGATGCACCCAGCGGATCACAAAATCTGGCCGCCGAAGGGGATCAAGATCCCTTACATATTCGGTGAAGCCGATCGGTCGCACATCCTACGGGCAATCGTGGATTGCGCCAGATATTCCCAAAAGAACGGTCCGACCCTGCTTGCGCTGTATTTCGACGGGGAAACCCTGTCGCAAATCACCACGGCCAGAGCTGTGGAGATCGCGGATGAGCACGTCAAGAGCGTGGAAAGGATCTGGTCAAAGCAATGAGCGCCACACTCGCCGAGCCCAAGGAAGGAGAACGCACGGTTTCATGTCGGGTGAACTCCGCGCGCTATACCTGCCGGACATGCGGGCTGCCAATTATCCCGTCCCTGAATCGATTGCACTTTGTCGCTCGCCTGCGGGGCGGCAAGGTGGAATGGATCACCGATGGATGGGAGCATCTCAATTGCGGGAAAACCCCGCACACGCACTGATGGACATAGAAATCACACTGCAACTTGGAACCATCCCGGTTGATACAATCCTCAAACCAGATGGGAGGGTGTTTGCACGCCTGCCGGACATGAAGGAATTTGAGGAAATCACAGATCAGCTCGCGATCTTTATTCCCTGCGGAAGCCGTGTTTCAAGGGGCGATCTGATTGCCACCATTAACCACAAGATAGGAAAAAACTGATATGTTTGAAGACGCACCCAAGAAGCAAAAGCCAACCCATGGAGGGAAGCGCCCGAAGGCGGGCCGGAAACCTCGCAACACCGTGCGGCTGGAGGTCCGCATTTCCCCCGAGGCGAAAGAGGAGATTTTTCGCCGGTCGGAGCAGGCCGGGGAAACCCCCGGCGAGTTGATTGATCGGGTTATCCGCTAGAATTCCCAGCAAGTAAAAGCCTCATCACATCCCAACTCCCGAATGGCCTCGACCCCTAGCAGGGCGAGGTCATTCGTGTCTTTCAGGGGCCTGCCGTCCGGCATTTCGATCCCGGCGAGCGAGTAGGATTCCACCCGAGCTCCGGCAGAAATGAGTTGCTCTGTCCATCTGAGTGCCGCCTCATGGCTCGCAATTTTTCCGGTTTTGGGATCCTCGGGGTCATTGTCCAGCATGATCCGGACCTGTTTGCCTTTAAAGAAGGGAAGTGCATCCGGCCCGATCCTGTTTGAGGCCCCGAGCATGGCGACCGGCGCGACCCCCGGACCGCTTTGATCGATGAAGGAATGTATCAATTGATACCCTGCAATGAGGTCCGCGCCCCCCTCGACAAGGAGAATATGCCGGTGCCGGTTGATCTGGGCGCACCCGACCGGCCAACTCGGGGAACCTTTCGTCCATGCCTTGATTTGGTCGAACTCCCCATTGTCGCGCCGGATCCGGAATGGATCACCATTGAGCATCCGGAATTGAGCGACCGCCCGCCGGGGATCCGTGACAACCCAGCTCGGGACGGCATCCGGAGACTCCCACCACTCCCCGGATTTGCTTCGGAACTGGGGCCATGAGCATTTGAAGACCAGACCAAGAGCGGCGAGATCCCTGATTGCCCCCTCATGGAACCCGCGAAGCAGCGCCAGAGTCTCGATGTCGGCATCTGTGAGTGGTTGGAAGTTTGGCAACTCGGGGAGGGTGCGCCGGAATGGTTCCCTTTCCATCCGGATTTTTCGATTGGCAGGGGTCCACTCCTCGGGCTCGATCCGCGCCATTTCGGCGAGCTCCTTGATCGCCTCGCCTTTGGTGCGGGATCTGGAGGACATCCAGTAATCGATGACATCCCCTCTCCATCCGCATCCGTAGCAGTGAGCGTGCTGGTCGGTTCCGTGAACCGTGAAACTCCCGGTCTTCTCCTGATGGAAAGGGCAGCACGCGACCATATTGGTTCCCTTTCGCCGGAATTCGATCCCATCTCGACCGAGTAGATCCATGAGTTGGATCCGTCCCTTGATCTCATCGAGGTCGTATCGTGCTGTGTTCATGGAATCAATCCGAACTCGGTTTGTTGATTACACTGTTCGGTGAACGTAGATTCTCCAGCGCCTTATTGAGTGCTGACCACTTTTCGGAGGCGCGCATCCAAGGTTCTCCGGTTGTCTTGTCCATCTCGTCACATGCTTCTTGCATCCCCTTCAGATAGGCGTCCTCTTTCCATCGGAGGAGCTGTTCCGCGAACTCCTCGGCCAAGTTGGGGCGGAAGGGCCGGTAGCCGTCGATGATCCATTGCACCAGATTTAGGAGGTCTGCCTTAGATGCGGACCCAATCACCGAACAAGCGGATCGACCCAACGCTGACCGCGTTGGAGTCGTATTTGAAGCGGCGTCAATTTTCGCGGTCATCGTTGGTCATCCTTTCCGTTGGACAAAATATCATCACAGTCCTTGATTAGTTGATCTATCTCATCCTCCGACGGCCAGTCTTCCAGCTTTGCTTCGGCAGGGACATCGACCATTTTTCTTGCGCGTTGCACCAGCAATCGGAGACTTGTGTTCTCCGCAGCAAATGCCCCGATTTTTTCAGCGAGTCTCTCACTGACCTTTGCATTGATCCTCGCCCCTTTATTTGCGGCGGCACATTGGTCTTTCGAGTTTCTGAGTTCCGCTTCCAGTCGTTTCACCTGATTGAACAGGTCCACGTTGATTTGTTCTTGTGTCATGCTCATAAAATAAATGTCCAACAAGGGCACTCGACCTAATCCTGCCCGTGTTCGCGTTGAGTGTTGGGTGATCCGCCAGTTGGGCAGGATAGGTCACTGCCGACGTTCGCAATATTAAGAGGCTCCGGTCGCGGGTCATCAGGTCGGAGGCCAGTTGCCGCCATCCGATGCACGGCCAAAAGAGGATTTGAGAACTTTGGCCAGTCTGGGCCTATGTCATCCAGTGCGCGTGCGACGGTTCTGAGGATTGCCAGTCTGACCGCCTCTTCTTGCCGCAGTGCTGCCGCGATTTCCGCGAACACGTTTGTTGTTTCATGGCCGATGAATTGAGAGGCCATCGAGTCTAGTTCTTTGAGTGCTTTTTCGGTTGTCATAGATTGTGCCGGATTCCCGAGTCGCGATCTCGGGATTGCATTGGTGCTCCGGCAGGCACCGAGCCTTCGTGGCGATTCAGAAAATTGCGAACAGGCGAGGGAGCTAACCCATGCCCGCCGGACACGGCGTTTTTAGAAGTGGAGTCAAGCGCGGCGTTCATGGGCAGCTCCTCTTGATGTTCAGCAAAATATTCATTCCGCCTTCTCCACGGCTGTGACTCCGGGGTATTCCTGGAAGAAGAAGTTCAGCATTTTCTTTCCCTTCACGCGGAGTCGGTAGGTTTCACCCTGCTTCATGCTGGCGTAGCGTTCATCTGCGTCCCACATCCAGAGCCAGAGGCTATTATCCACCTCGAATACCCCCTGATCCGTGCCGACCATGTAGTGACTTTTCGACGAGTCTTTCCCGCCGCAGTAGTCCACATAGAGCCGTTCCACCTTGGCGGTCACGGTTTTCTCAGGCCCGAACGGGAATAGCCCGATCATGGGATATGACAGAGCGACCGCCAGAAGGCCGATCACGATGGCAAGGATTGCGATGACGGTTAGAGCCTCGATCAACGTAAATGCTGAACAAGGCGAGGCAGCTAATCCCTGCCCGTTGCGAGTTTTGGTTTTCATGTAGTTACTTTCCTTTTTTGTGTTGCGAGCCGCGCTCCCGGCAGGGATTGCTGCTCTTGACCGTTCCCGGCGCACCCATCGACACAGCGGGGTCGGGAGTGGAATTGTCGAACCAGTCATCCCAGCCAATCCCGACCGGGGTTCTGTTTCGGGGTTGGAGGCGGTTGCTGGCGGGGGATTATCAGTGTGATTTTTCATGGCTGTTTTCGGTCGGGATTGCTGGATTCGTCGTTCACCAGAGATTTCAGAGCTGTCGCCAAGAGCCGCGCCGATTGGCGAGCATCGGCTAGCGGCTCATGCGCAGGAAGTTCTTTGGGTAGCCGCTCATAGGTCGCCATCGGGTCCATCCCGGCAGCGAGCATGATCGACGCGATTTCGTGCATCGGATATGGACCAGACCAGTTCCGTTCGCCGCGATCATCGTCGATGCACGCATTCAGGAACCGAGCTTCGACTGGCCACCCGCATTCAACCGCCATCGTGATTCCCGGATACGTTTCTTTAGCATCCGCCCACACACGCCAGAACATTGACCGCACATCGCGGGGACATTCCACGATTGCCGATAAGCTACTCACGGTGACGTTCTCATTCACCCATACTCGATCCGACATCTCGCCATCTGCGCGGGATTCATGGCAGTGGAATGCGAACTCCCGGAGCGTGCTTCCATCACGGGTATAGATTCCGCCAGCGACGGCGAAGGCTTGCCCGTGAAGGCCGATAGATTCCACGTCGAACACGAAGAATGGCGAACTAGGCGATGGATGAGAATCGGCACCCGCCGACGCTCCATGTGTATTCTCGATTTCCGTTTTCATAATGTCTCTTTCTTCGGCAGTGGTTGTTGATGGTGCCGATCCATCATCTCAATGTTGGGCAGAATGACTTTGTGATCATAAATCCATGTCGTCGGCTCGCATTCGTAGAGCGCGCCCGAGCGGCCTCGCAGGATGAATGGTATTCCGCAAACCACTCGGCCTTTTACGAGTGGTTTGGCAGGACGAAGCAGCCAGCGGGCACACCCGTCAAGCCCAACAAGTCGCTCCACCGAATCGCTACCGCGCTCCGGTTGTTTCTGATCGTTTTCCCGCAGTTGGGATGTCGTTGGTGTTGTCATTTATTTCCTACGGTAGCGATTCGGTGAGCTTTTCGTTATGCTGAAGAATCTCCCACTCTTCGGCGTCGATTTCTGGGAAGTTCCAGCCCTCAATCTGCCCGTCGCATTTCACCTTCATGATGATGTAGTCGCCGTATCCGCGATCACCCACGCAGAGGAACGCATCCGGCACGTAGTGGCCGCGCCACTTCGCCAGCTTCTTCCCTTCGGAGTCTGCCAGCCAGTAGTCGCCATCATCGCAAACCTTGAAGTGGATGTCCGCGTGTTTATCCGCTGGCCAGTCCTTGATCCGGCCAGCTGCCAGGTCGATCACCGGTTTCCATGAGTCGCCTTCCTTGAGCGGGATCAAGTCGCCTTCCTCGTCGGATACTCCATTGATTTCGGCATCCTCCCAGTATCGGACGCGGGCATCCACGACCAAAGAAGCATAACCAGCCGTCGCTGATAACGGGGACTCGCCCCGAGTTGAAGTTTTCATTTTGATTAGGTAGTTGTGGGAGCAGTCGGCGGGCGCTCCCGTCCCCGTATCAGGACTCATCGTTCGTCTTACAAGCGCAACCCACAGCACGGAGTGCGAGCGGCGGGCGCGTTCTTGGCGCTTCCATGCGCCACTGCTCAGATTCGGCGTGTTCACCAGCAAGAACTGGTCGGCAAGCTCGAATCCGTTTTCGGTGATGTCGCGGAGGACATCGAGAGTCACAAGGTGGAGGCGGTTGGCGTAGCTCAGGTCTTGGCATTTCACCATCAGGCGACCACCCGGCACCAGCACGCGCCGCGCTTCCACGATTGCCGCCCGGTAGAGGTCGAGCACATCGTTGATCGTGTCGAGTAGGCCAAGTTGATACGCTTTCGCCATCCCGTTTTCACCGAAGCCCTTTGACCCGTGTCCGGGTCGATAGGGAGGGTCGATCACCACACAGTCGAAGGTGTTTTCGGCGTAGGGCAGATCCCGGCAGTCCACCCCATCAAGTGCGAGGTCGTGCTTGGCGTATGGCTCCGGCAGTCGCTTCCAGAATGCGCCGCGTCCGTAGGTCACATCCGCGATGACATCGCCTTCCTTGATCCAGAGGCGGGCGACGTTTTCCATGAGTTCCGCGTTTGTGCCAGCGATTGCAGACACCACTTGCGGACCACCCGGACCAACGGCACCGCACTTGCGGGATATGGCAACGGGCGGACGCTTCGGGAGGAACCGAGAAGACGCTGCTCCCAATTCGTCGGGCGTTGTAGTTTTCTCTGTCATCGTTGCTCCTTTCCGCCCTCCTCATGGGAGAGCTTTGCGTTCGACAAAGAAATGCCCGCTGCGTTTGCCGCTGATATGATGGCCTCCTCCATTGTCTGGAACATGCACTCACATTCCCGGAATGGTTTTTTCCACCGCCATCTTTGCGAAGCGTCCGTTAGCAAGAAGTCAACCCGAGTGTTCTTACCGTCCACGTTGTTTACTGACCGCTTGCAGACCATGAATCCGCGCAGTGCCGGGACTGGTGTCCAGTTTCCATTGCCGTAATATTTCCGGTATGAGTCATCGTTGCCGACGGGGGCGATCCAGATCAGATTTTCTGCCAATCGACCAATAATGTCGAGCCAAGGCGTCGAGCTAATCGGCACCCGTTCAGAGTCGAGGTTTTGAGTGTTTTCCATTATAGCGGTAAGGCGAGTTGCGGAGATTTTGGTTGCATGAGATCAACCGCTGAGTATGTCCGGCGGGTCTTGCACCCGAAGAGCCGGAAATGGATTAGGGATTTCTCCCT
>JADZAX010000058.1 GCA_020852405.1 Verrucomicrobiales bacterium | reverse complement strand
GGTTCAACAGTTCCACGGACGACTCTGTTCTGATCGGGACCGGTGTCAAAAAATCCACCGGAGAGGTCTCTTTCCGCGTCGCCCACACCTACACGCAGGATGGAGTTCACACCGCGACTCTGACGGTCCGGGATGATGATGGAGGCTCGATCCGCACCTCGGTGCAGGTGATCGTCTATTTCCTCGCCCCATCTGGCGACAACCCCGGATTCTTCTCCGACTCTGCTTCCGGCAGTTCTCTCTTCGGGATTCAGAATGTTTTCCGGAATCTTGCGGAAGACCAGATTTTCAGCGGATTCCGGCTGCGCTATGCGGATGAATTCCAGCCTTTTGACCAAGGCGAAAGTGGATTCCCTGGAGGGCTGCCTCTGCTGTATGCGGAGCCCGTTTACGCGGGCCAGACTTCACCCTTTGCCATGGTTTACGTCCACGTCTTCGATCGGAATGGCAACGAAATCGCCAGCCAACTGGTTTCCTCTGACGCGGTGGGGAACTGGGTCGCCACTCCACACGGGGCGGATGGAGCATCCGAAGCGGCCAGGGTGGAAGTCGAGATCATTCCTTCCCTGTTGGGTGGCTCGGATTCGCTTGGCTTCGGCAGCCGGGTTTATCTCGGGCCGGCGGCACTTCAGGCCATGAATCCGTATTTGGAAGGTCTCGGTCTCGGCGATGTTTTCGGGATGAGACTTTCCCCATTGGACGCGGCATTGGAGGCTGTCTTATACCCCCTCGGAAGAACCGGATGGTGAGAGGGGCGAGTTTGGTAAAGCTTTAATAATCATAAGAATTCAAATATTCCGTAGTTTTTGCAACAAGGCGACTATTTGGACTCACTGGATCAAGGAGATTAACAATGTTTACAGGTGCAAAAAAGTTGACGTTGATTCAAGAACGGTCTAGGAAGGGCAGACTTTTCTGCAATCATGCTGAAAAGGAAGAGATAATGCGAATGGGATCCACTTTTGAAAGCGGCTTGCCGATGGCTTCGGGAAAATCGACCTTTTCCGGGGCAGTTCTGGGCGTGCTTATCCTACTGGTTGCCCAGCCGTGGCAATCCATGGCGCAGGATGAGAAGCCCGGCTTTTTCAAGAAAATCTTCAGTGGTCGCCAGACGAAGACCACCGAAGCAGGGCAGGGGACCGCTGCTCCCGTTCCTGATACCAGGATCGCTGACCCGACCGTGCCTTTTGCCGCTGTGACGCCCGTTGTTTCCGTGCCCGCCGCGCCCATGGCAGCGCCATCTCCTGTGTCGCAGGGTGCAGCCGCCCCCTCGTCGGGATTGCCTGTCGGATCAGACATTGAATCCCGCTTTCCATCCCAAGGGGGGAAGGCACTCAAGCCTTCCAAGAGCGAGTTGGGAACGAATCAGGTGATCGAGGACATCGTTTCCGAATATCAGGCCCGCATCGACCAAATGGAGGCGTCCGATCTGGGGCTTGGTCGTCTGGGGCAGCTTCCGACGGTGCCAGTGGATTTTGAGGCCAAGTGGGCCGGTAAAATCACGGGTGTCTTCTGGCCCGGTGAAAAGCGCCACATTGAGAGTCTTGCCAATGTTTACGCAAAGTCCCTTACCTATTCCAACCAAATCAAGGTTTTCAGCGAAATCCCCCTGATCCGGGAAACCGGACTGCAGGAGGCGAAGGGGGAATTTGATTTCACTGCCTTTGCGGAAGCCAGGGCCATGCACACCGATGAGCCCACCAGTTCACGTCTCACGACGGGGGAGACCGGGCGGTTTTTGGAAAATCGTCGGGAAGGGGAAGCGGGCATTGGCAAGAAATTCCTGACGGGAAGTGAAGTCCGCTTCTCGGATCGCCTGTCGACCTTGGACAACAATTCCGACTTTCTCGATCCCAATCCGCAGACCGGTTCCGAAGGGGTCCTCTCGGTGGTGCATCCTTTGTTGCGTGGCGCGGGCACAAACTACCAGCAATCCAAGATCAAGATCGCAAAACTCGATGCCGGCATGGGGATCGCCGAGTTGGTGAGACAAGTGGAATCCCATCTGCTTGAAGTGAACCGCGCCTATTGGACGGTCTATCTCTCCAGGGCGGCGTTTGTGCAGCGTCAGGCTTTGGTGGAAGAAACCCGTTCGGTGGTCGGCAGGATGGAGGACCGCAAAGGCGTCGATCCCGAAGCCACCCGGAGCGAACTCCTGCGGGCCACTTCCTCCCTCAAAGAGCGTGAGGCGACCCTGATTCGGGGAGAAATGGCGGTTCGCAATGCCGAGGAACATCTCCGCATGCTGGTCAACGATCCTGACTTCGCTCTGGGCACCGGCGGGGAGATCATCCCTGCGACACCGCCGTTGCTTGGCGGACCCCGTTTGGAGTTGAAAACGATCGCGAGGGCCGCATTGGAGAGCCGGGCCGAGGTGCTGCAGGCGGTCTACTCCCTTCAGGCGGCGACGATTCGCTCGGACGTGGACAAGAGCGATTTGAAACCCAAGCTCAATGCCATTGGTGAGGTCACACTGGCCGGCAATGACGGCGGACGCGATGTCCGGGGAGCCTTCAACGATCAGGTTCAACATGGGACAGGCTGGTTGGCCGGACTGAGCTTTGAGAGCAGTCTGGAGCGTAATTCCGCCAAAGCACGGAACCTCAGGCGCCAGCATGAAATCCGGCAACAGACCTACCAACTGCGAACCACGATTGATACGGTGTTGATGGAGGCGGTGGTGAGCTACCGCGAAGTCATGACCGCCTACCGTGACATGCAGGGCAAATACCAAGCGGTGCTGGCTTCCCGTGAGGAACTCCGGGCGCTTAACGAAAGGCTTGATCTGGATGCGGGTGAGGACAAGACGGTGGGTTATCAGTTACAATTGATTCTCGACTCCATTGAGCGCAACCAGATGGCGGAAGAGGAATTCCTTGTCAGTGTAGTCGCTTACAACACTTCACTGGCTTACCTTGAACGGGCGAAGGGGACCTTCATCCAAAGCGAGGATGTTGACATCCTCCGCAACGAAACCGGCGAAGGCAAAGGATGGTTCCGGATGGACTCTCTCGAACTGCGCAAGAGCGGAGACGACGACTCCGCCGCCGGGGCGAAATAATCAGCACCTGTCAGTCGCCCGTGCCGCGACGGTCAGGGGAGGGGACGGGTTGGGATCCATTTTTTTACGGGCCCGTATGCTCAGCACGATCACCTCCCAGTATGACAAACGGGGCTACCTCGCCAGTGAGGCGCACCGGCATTGGCAGGGACTCCGGGGACACCGTTTCCGGCCCCGGGCCTGGATGGATCGGATCATCGCTCAGGAAAAGCAGTGTCAGGGCGAGACGGACCAACGCCTGAGAGCCAGGTTGGTTCAGTGGAGGCAGGATTTGAAGCGTCGCAAAGTAACCCGGGATGAGATCGCGGTGGATGCCCTGGCCGTGCTTCGGGAAGCTGCCGGGAGAACTTTGGGGCTCACCCCCTATCCCGTCCAGACCATGGGGGCCGCGATCCTCACTCAGGGAGCGGTCGCGGAGATGGCCACCGGCGAAGGAAAGACACTGGTCACGGCGGTCGCGGCAGCGTTCCTCGCCCTTGGTGGGCACGGTGCTCATGTGGCCACTGCGAACGCTGATCTCGCCCGGCGGGACTTTGAGTTCGCCACCCCATTTTTCGACTATCTGGGACTCAG
>JADZAX010000057.1 GCA_020852405.1 Verrucomicrobiales bacterium | reverse complement strand
CTTTTTCAATAGCGCCAGTCGCCAGATCGGCCTGATCCCCCGCTACGACGTGGTCGTGGTGGACGAGATTCAGAAGATCCAAACCGATTCAGCAGGAGAGGCCATGGCGGGACTGAAGATGTATCTGGAAAGTGGTCGATACCGCCGGGCGACCGGTGACATGGGCACCTCCGAAGCAGGATTTGTGATGCTCGGCAACATCACCCTCACCTCGGAGCGTCGGCCACTCTATCAGACCGAGGGCATTTTCAAGGAACTCCCTCTCGCGATACAAGAGTCCGCTTTCATCGATCGGATTCACGGCCTCCTCGAAGGGTGGTTCATGCCGAGGATCACGAAGAATACGCCTTCTCAAATGCTCGGGTTTAAGGGCGATTTCTTCGGGGAAGTGCTCCACGAGTTGCGGCCACGGTTGGAGTTCGCCGACTACGTCTCGCAGAGCCTGCATCTCCCCAGCTGTGAGGACATGCGCGACAACAAGGCCATCGCGAGAATAGCGGAAGGATTCCTCAAACTGCTGTTCCCGGACCTCAAAGTCACCGAGGAACAGTTTGTCGAATATTGCGTAAACCCGGCACTAAGGATGCGTCAACAGATCCGGGACGAACTCTCGAAGATCGATCAAGAATACGCATGGGTTTCGATTCGAAGCACCAACCCGGATGAGTTCCAGTTGCTCCACCCTGCCGAAAAGCCGAAGGAGGACGAGAACACTCCCAAGGTCGAACCTCTTCCTCTGGAGCGCAAACCCGAGGCAGTGACGCTGGATATCAAGGAAGGCGAAACCGGAGTTTCCTATCGGCGCCTGTTCGAGCCGTATTTAAAAGGGGCTCGTGAGATCACCCTCGTAGACCCGTATATCCGGCTCGATTACCAGATTTTCAATCTGATGAGTTTTATCGAAATGCTGGATGGCGAAGACGCGGAAGTCTCTCTCAATGTCATCACCGCGGCAGGATCGAATGAAGAAGAGGTCGAGCTCTCCGAGAAACTCGATCAGGTGCAGAGTGGGGCGAGTGCCAAGAAGATCGATTTTTCCTACACGTTCGACTCCAGCAAGCACGATCGATACATTCAGACAGACACCGGATGGAGGATCACCCTTGGAAGGGGCCTGGACATTTTCCATCGGGCTGAGGGGCGCTATTCGCTCGGGTTCATCGATCAGACCCAAAGGCAGTGCAAGGAGACTAGCATTGTGTTTACACGGAAGGCCGTTGAGTTCCAATGAGGATAACTAGCGATGAGAAATCTGGATATTTCACGCGCCTAGTGGATCGGATTCGCTTTCGAATGACGAGGTGCGTAGTTCCAACTGTGGTCACGGGACTGCCTGTCATCATTTTATTACCTTACGGCGAAATGCTGAACCATTTCGAAGCAACCTTCTCCGGCAACGGCCTCTTGTAATTCGTCCGGATCACCCCCGGACTGTTCCCGGCCATCTCCGCGATCCAATCTCGGTGGACCCCCAGCGCGAGCATCGAACTGATCCAGGTGTGGCGAAGACCGTCCTTCGGCCAATGCTCTATGACTTTCGCCTCGCGGAGTTCCACGCTCATGTGCCGCTGGGTTTTCCGCCCAGCCACGGGACCGCTCGCCTTTCGTCGGGGACTCAACCAACTGGCGAGGGTCTTCCAGATCTTGGCGGCAAGGTCGTCCGAGAGTCCACTCTCCAGTTTCCCGGTGAAGGCGATATACCGCGGTTCCGCCAGCTTGCCGGCCACCTCGGGCCGGATGTGAATGTGACGGCGCTGAAAATCAATGTCCTCCCAATTCAGGCCGTTCCGTTCTCCCGCGACGCCCTCGATTTCGCTGGGACGCAATCCCGCGTAGGCACCGAGGGCCAGAAAACAGATCCTCGTCGAGGGCTCGCCGGTGCAGTTGCCGTCCAGATACCATTGGACCGCCAAAATCGGCATATACAGCGCCTTCAGGGAAGGCGCCACTTGTCGGCATAAATCCCTCAAATTAGGCGACTTGTGAGGTTTTCAATATGGCGGAGAGGGTGGGATTCGAACCCACGAGACCTTTCGGCCTGGCGGTTTTCAAGACCGCTGCAATCGACCACTCTGCCACCTCTCCTTGACCCGTTGGGGTGATGCGGCCCAACATCGCCGGAACCATCCGGTCTTGCAACTTGAAACCCGCTTCCCCGATCTTCCCTAAAACCCGCCTTTGCAGGCGGGGTTCCGGCATGGCACTCTGTCACCTCCCGCACCATGACTGCCGTCCATACTGAAAGTTTCTCCATCGCCACCCGAGGCAAAGGCACCTATGAAATCAGTGGCCAGCTTGAAGCCATTGTCGCGGCCAGCGGCATCCAACGCGGAGTGGCCACCGTTTTCGTCCGTCACACCAGCTGCAGCCTCATCATCATGGAGAATGCCGACCCCTCCGCCCGGCAGGATCTGCACGAATGGTTCGACCGCATGGTGCCCGAGAACACTCCCTGGTTCGTCCACACCCTGGAGGGGAATGATGACATGCCCTCGCACATCCGCATGGTCCTGACCGATGTGGACAAGAACGTGCCGGTGCTGGACGGTCGCCCCGCACTGGGCACCTGGCAGGGGTTGTTCCTGTTTGAGCACCGAAGGGCACCCCACCGGCGGGAGATCGTGGTGACCGTGATGGGCCAGTAGTCAGCCGCCTCCCTGCCCCTGCTCAAAAAAAAGCCGCCCCGGCCTTGCGACCGGAGCGGCTTCTTCAATGAGGGCGATCCCCGCCCGGGTCGGCTTACTTGTCCGCCAGCGCAGCCTGGGCGGCCGCGAGGCGGGCCACCGGCACACGGTAGGGAGAGCAGCTGACATAGTTCAGCCCGAGCTTGTGGCAGAACTTGACACTGTCCGGGTCCCCGCCGTGCTCACCGCAAATGCCGAGCTTCAAGTCGGACTTCACGCCGCGACCCTTGCGGACCGCGATTTCCATGAGCTGGCCGACCCCCGTGATGTCCAGGGTGGCGAATGGATTCTTCTTGAAGACTTCGGCCTCGGTGTAGGCGTTGAGGAAGGCACCCATGTCGTCACGGCTGATGCCGAGCGCGGTCTGGGTGAGGTCGTTGGTCCCGAAGCTGAAGAACTGGGCGGTTTCCGCAATCTCATCGGCGGTCAGAGCGCCGCGGGGCACTTCGATCATGGTGCCGACAAGGTAGTCGATTTTCACCTTCTGCTCCGTCATCACCTCTTTGGCGACGCGATGCACGATCTCCACCTGGAGGTCGAGTTCACGCTTGAAACCGACGAGCGGGATCATGACCTCGGGTTTGACCTTGATCTTCTTCTTGGCCACAGCCGCGGCGGCTTCGAAGATGGCGCGGGCCTGCATTTCGGTGATCTCGGGATAGGCGATGCCAAGGCGGCAACCACGATGGCCAAGCATCGGGTTGAACTCATGGAGTTGCTCCACCCGGTGCTGGATGTGGGCGACCGTGATGCCGAGCTTCTTCGCCAGATCCTTCTGCTGCGCTTCCGTGTGGGGAAGGAATTCGTGCAGGGGCGGATCAAGCAGGCGGATCGTGGCAGGAAGGCCTTTGAGAGCCTCGAAAATGCCGGTGAAGTCCTCACGCTGGTAAGGCAGAAGCTTGGCCAGCGCGGCGCGGCGGTCGTACTCGTGCTCGGCGAGGATCATCTCGCGCATGGCGTCGATCCGGTCCCCTTCGAAGAACATGTGTTCCGTCCGTGTCAGGCCGATCCCCTTGGCCCCGAAGGCAATCGCGTTCTGCGTCTGCTCGGGATTGTCGGCATTGGTCCGGACTTCCAGGCGGGTCACCTGGCCGCACCATTTCATGAGCTGCTGGAAGTGCTTGAACTTCTCCGTCGCCTGGGCGGCTTTGTCGCCGTGCAGGAGGCCCGTGATGATCTCGGAAGGGGCGGTTTTGAGCTGGCCACCGTAGACGGTGCCGGCGGTGCCGTCGATGCTGAGATGGTCGCCTTCTTTGAAGGTCTGGCCGCTGATGGTCACCGTCTTTTTGTCGTAGTCGATCTCCACGGCGCTGGCGCCGCAGATGCAGACTTTGCCCATCTGGCGGGCGACGAGGGCGGCATGGCTGGATACGCCGCCTTTGGCGGTGAGAATCCCCTCGGCGGCAATCATGCCGCGAAGGTCTTCCGGGGAGGTTTCGTTGCGGACCAGCAGGACCTGTTCGCCTTTGTCGGCGGCGGCGGCGGCACGGTCAGCATTGAGGTAGATTTTGCCGCTGGCGGCACCCGGGCCGGCCGGCAAACCCTTCGCGAGCTGCTTGGCCTTCTTGACCTCTGCGAGGTCAAAGATGGGGGCGAGCAACTGGTCGAGCTGGTCGGCAGGATTGCGCAGGATGGCGGTCTTCCAGTCGATGAGCTTCTCTTTGACCATGTCCATGCTGAACTTGAGCGCGGCCGCGGCGGTGCGCTTGCCGTTGCGGGTCTGCAGCATGAACAGCTTGCCTTCCTGGATGGTGAACTCCACGTCCTGAACGTCCTTGAAGTGGCGCTCCAGGATCTGACGCACCTTGAGCAACTCCGCATAGGCACCGGGCATGACTTTCTTCAGGTCGGCCACCGGCTCGGGAGTGCGCACGCCGGCGACGACGTCTTCACCCTGGGCATTGACGAGGAATTCCCCGTAAAATTCATTGACCCCGTTGGCCGGATTCCGCGTGAAAGCCACGCCGGAACCGGAACTGTCGCCGGTGTTACCGTAGACCATGGCCTGCACGTTGACGGCAGTGCCCCACTCGGCGGGAATGTTGTACTTCCGGCGGTAGACGATGGCGCGGTCGTTCATCCAGGATCCGAAGACGGCTCCGGCGGCACCCCGCAGCTGCTCCCAGACGTCGTCGGGAAAGCTGTGACCGGTGCGTTGTTTCACCAATGCCTTGAAGAGCTTGACCAGTTCCTTCTGGTCGTCCGCGGTCATGTCGGAGTCGATGATGTCCTTGTGATAGACCTTGTGCTTAAAGGCGTGGATGACGACCTCGAATGGCTCATGGTCTTCCCCTTCGCGCTTCTGCACGCCGAGCACCACGTCGCCATACATCTGGATGAAGCGGCGGTAGCAGTCCCAGGCAAAACGCTCGTTGCCGGTGGCTTTGACCAGGGCACCGACCGTCTGGTCGTTGAGACCGAGATTGAGGATCGTGTCCATCATGCCGGGCATGGAGTCACGGGCACCAGAGCGCACGGCCACGAGGAGAGGCATGCCTTTGGCGTCGCCAAACTTGCAGCCCATGATTTTTTCCATGTTGGCCACTCCGGCTTCCATCTGCTTCTGCAGTTCGACAGGGTAGGTCCGCTTGTGCTCGTAAAAATAAGTGCAGACCTCGGTGCTGATGGTGAATCCCGGAGGCACTGGAAGACCAATGCGGGTCATTTCCGCAAGGTTGGCTCCTTTGCCACCCAGCAATGGCTTCATCGAGCCGTCACCGTCCGCTTTGCCGGCACCCCAGGTGTAGACATATTTCCCGGCCTTGGCGCGGGCCGGGGCTTTTTTCACCGGGGCTTTTTTCACCGGGGCTTTTTTCACCGGGGCTTTTTTCACCGGGGCTTTTTTCACCGGGGCCTTTTTGGCGGGCGCTTTTTTCGCGGGAGCCTTTTTGGCTGGCGCTTGCTTCACCGCAGGTTTTTTGGCGGGGGCCTTTTTAGCAGGGGACTTTTTCACCGGAGCCTTCTTGGCGGGGGCTTTTTTCGCGGGGGCCTTTTTGGTGACGGCCGGTTTCACCGCTTTCTTCGCGGGTGCCTTGGGTGCTGCGGATTTTTTGGCGGGGGTTTTCTTGGCAGCGGATTTCTTTTTCGCCATGGTGGGGATGTGTTGGTCTGGGAACAGTAGGATGGTGGTTTGAACGACGGGTCGGTTCCCGGGGTTCGTTTCGCAGTTCTGATGAACAACCTGGCACCGGAAACACCGGCACGGTTGGTTGAGAACAAGCGGGCAAGGATAAGCGAGAGCGCCTTTCTGTCAACGCCGAGCTTCCACCCGACTCAATCCGGGCGGGAGGACCCGGCAGGGCATCGGCAAGGCAGGGCCGCGAGCAGGGAGGCCGTCAGCTTTGAACCGGCTCCCGGGTCGCCACCCCGTCTACGAGGCGCATGATGCCCAAGGGATTGGCATTCTGGAGTTCCGGTGGAAGAGCGGACTGAGGCCATCCCTGATAGCAGAGCGGGCGCGTGAAACGAAGGATGCACCGGGTGCCGATGCTGGTGAAATGGGAATGCGTGGCCGCCGGATAGGGCCCTCCGTGGTGCATCGCGTGGCAGACTTCAATTCCGGTTGGATACCCATTAAAGATAAGCCGACCCACCTTGGTTTCCAAGAGTTCGACAAGTCCGCGGTAGGCCTCAAGGTCTGCGTCCGTCCCATGCAGCGTGGCAGTGAGGGAGCCTTCGAGTTTGGCGGCGAACTCTTCCATTTCCTCCGGGGTGCGGCAGTTCACGATGGTGGAAACCGGACCGAAGACCTCCTCATAGAGAGCGGGGTTGCTGCGCAGGCCGGCGGCATCGGTGGAGAAGACATGGGCCGCAGCCTGGTTTTTCGCGGGATCGGCCCCCTCCGCTTTCGCCACCAAGGCCAGTCCGTCCATCCCCTGCATGCTGTCCACTCCACTGACATAGGCCTGATGAATGCCCGCGTGCAGCATCGTCGCCGGAGGCACGGCGGCGGCTTTGATTTTGACCGTATCCACGAAACCGGACAGTTCTCCGGAATCAAGACCGAATACCAGACCGGGATTGGTGCAGAATTGGCCCACCCCGAGGGTCAGGCTCTGGACAAAGCCGGTCGCGATTCCCTCGGCCCGCTCCCGCAACGCTCCCGGCAGGAGGAAAACCGGATTCACACTGCCCATTTCGGCATAAAAAGGGATCGGCACCGGCCGGGCCGAGGCCGCGTCAAAGAGCGCCCTTCCGCCTTTCAAAGAACCAGTGAAGGCGGCCGCGGTGGTTTTGGGATGCCTCACCAAAGCCAGCCCGGTGTCGTTGGTCTTTCCTTGAATGAGGGAGAAAACACCTTCCGGCAGACCGCATTTCTCGGCGGCAGCCAGGAGGGCTCGGGCGACCATCTCACAGGTTCCGGGGTGCCCCGGGTGTGCTTTCACCACCACCGGACAACCAGCCGCCAAAGCCGACACGGTGTCCGCTCCGAATACTGAAATGGCGAGGGGGAAATTGCTCGCCCCGAAAACGACCACGGGCCCGACACCGACATGGAGACTGCGGACATCGGGTTTGGGGAGGGGCTGACGGTCGGGCTGAGGCAGATCGATCCGGGCATCGACCCAGGAGCCTTCGCGGAGATACTGGGCGAAACCCCGGGCCTGACCGGTGGCACGGCCCCGTTCCCCCTCACAGCGTGGCCGGGGATGCCCGGTCTCGGCTTGGGTGGTTTCGAGCAAGGCGTCGCCGAGCGCTTCGACTTCGGCCGCGATGGTTTCAAGAAAGACCGCTCGCTGCTCCGGGGTGGTTTTGCGGTAAAGAGGATAGGCCGCCGCCGCCAGTTCCAACGCTTCGTGGATTTCCCCGGCGGTCGCCTCGTGAAAATTCGTGGGGAGAAGTTCCCCTGTG
>JADZAX010000056.1 GCA_020852405.1 Verrucomicrobiales bacterium | reverse complement strand
CAGGGCGGCGCGCTGCAGCAGAGCGTAGTCCCCGCTCTCGCTGAGCTTCGCCCCCTGCGACTCGAGATCCATGCCCGTCAGCCAGGCGTGGAGATCCGCGGTCTTGCCCGGCCCGAGACAGACCAGACCGCCGACCGGTTTGACATGACGGGCGACCGACTTCGGCGACAGCCCGGGGGGCAGCGCCCCTGTCAGAACCAGGGTGTCGGAAACCACCAGGTTGGCGAAATAGTTGGGATACGGCAGGGCATTCAAATCACCGCCATGAATCGAAATACGGTTGCCATACCAATGGGTCCGGCCCAGTAGATTCCGCGCGGCGTCAACTTTGGCGGGATCGGACTCAACCGCATAAATCTCCAGTTCGCTTCGGTTCGCAAGTTCCCAGGCAAGTCGGCCCTGCTCATTGCCGAGCACGAGACAGAATCCTTTTTTCACTCCGGTGGTATCGAGAATGGCCTGGGCGGCATCGGCGTAGCGTTGCGTCAACCCATCTTCGGGAAACGGCGAATCCTTGGACGGGGCCGCCAACGGCGGGGCTTCGGATTTCCCGGCATCTCCCGGCGCAAAGCAGATGATGTCGCCCTTGGTTGTGCTGACGATGAGACGTCCATCCGCCACCGCAAGGCCCCGGGCCTCGCCATCGACCGCGGCTTTCCAAAGGAGTTTCCCGGTCGCGGCGTCATGGATCGCCACTTCGTCCTTGCCGCCGGAAACGAGCTGGGTGCCAGCCACGACCAGTTGCGCCTCATGCGTGGAAGGCACTTTCCAGACATAGCCTTTCTCGCCCTGTGAGGCGTAGGCAGCCTGCTTTTCCTTCAGCTCGGCTTTCATCCGTGAAAGGTCCGGTTCTTTGGCGGATCGCACCTTGGTGTTGAAGGCAGCCATGTCCGCCTCGAGGGTATGTCGCACGCGGCTCGCCTCCGCATAGGCTTCCCGGTCGAGCCGGGCGATTTCGGTTCCGTTGGCGGCGAAGGCCGCGGGTCCGGAGATGGCCAACTGGTGTCCGGCGAACCAACCATAGCCCACGGCACCGGTTTTCTCATCCATGGCGAGAATGTGGTGCGCCCCCCAGGAAAAGATCTGCCCATCGGCCAGCAGAGCCTGGGTGCCTCCCACCACGCCACCTGCCGTGCTGCGCCAGGCGTGCTTGTCCTTGTGGAGAAACTCCCCCGTCCTGCGGTCGAACACCGCGGGCAGACTGCGCCCCGAGGGCACCACCAGAATGTTTTCATGGGCGAGAAGGTAGCCCTGGGGCGAGAGATCATTCCGCTCGGCATTGTCTTCGCTGATGTTGTCGAGCTGCCAGACCGGCTTGCCGTCGGACGCCTTCACCGCAGCCAGATAGACGTATTCATGGGGGAAAATGCCCGCACCGAAATAGGCGACCGCGCCATGCTCCGCATCGGGATGGATCAGGATGCCGGTGCGGACCGGCCAGCGTGAAACCATCTGCTGGCGCCCGAGAATGCGCTCGTCCCGGGGACCGGGACGGTGGCTCCAAACCAGCTTGCCGTCATCTGCCCCGACACAGTAGGCCTGACCATCGTCCGACCCGAAATAGACTTTGCCTTCATACACCGTGGGAGCAAGACGAACCGGTCCCCCGGTAAAGAACGTCCAAAGGGTCCTTCCGCTGGCCAGGTCGACACACCGCAACTGGTGATCCACCGATGAACCGTAATAGAGTTTTCCACCAACGACCGCAACGTGGAAGGCATCATCGAAGGTCATCCGGGACCGTATTTTCATCCCCTCCATCACCCGGCCGTCCGGTCCGGTCCAGGCTTTCTGGGGAAGCTCGGGCGGTTCGAGGGACCATGCGGGCGCCAGAGGGATCGGGAGAGACTCTTCGGTGGCTCCGTCGCGGGCGTTGTCGCGGAGATACGTGGGCCAGTCCCCGGCGCGGAGGGAGGTGAGCGGCAACCCCGCACCGATGAGAAGGGGAAGAATACGAGGCAAGGAGAAGGATTTCATGCAGGTTCCGGGAAGCGAATCTCCCTTGGGTCATTGTTGGGCCGGTGGGGGCAAAGGAATAGTCCGTAATGCCGTCTTTTTCACACCGTTCCAGGCCTCCGCCTCACTCCCCTTCCTCCGCAAACACCGGCAGGTTGGGATCAATCAACAACCAGCAAGCGGCTCCCGTCACAAACAGGCCTCCCAACAGGAAAAGGGGGAAATTCCAATCATTGAACCATGTGACCGATTTGGCGACGATCATCGGGCTGAAAATGGCCCCGATCTGGCCGGCGGTGTTCATCGTGGCCCCGACAACCGCGGAATGCTCCCGGCCGATGTCCAAGACCGTCCCCCAGGCCGGAGCCGTGGTGAGCATGCAGGAGGCCGCCGCCAGAGCGACGAACACAGCCGCGATCCGGGGCGCCGTGGCCGATGCCGCGATGAAAATGGCAACTGCCGCCAAGCCATACCCCACCATCGCCGGAATGCGCCGCCCCGCCGTGAGCCCGTGTCGGGCGGTGATTTTGTCGGAGACCCAGCCGCCGAGAAACTGTGTGCCCACACTGAGGATGAGCGGCAGCGCGGCAAGGAAGCCCAACTCGGCTTTCTCAAAGTGGTGATACTCCCGCAGATAGGTCGGCAGCCAGGTGATGCAAAAGTAGAAGGTCACGCTGTTGGGCACATACATTAGACAGAGAGCGAGGATGTTCCGCTGCCCGAGGAGACGTTTCCAGTAGCTCCAACCTCGCAGGAGTGGCGCATCCACGTGGCGGCCTTCGAGAATGAAATCCCGCTCAGCAGCGTTCACCGCCGGATGCCCCGCGGGATCGTCCCGGAACCAGCGGTACCAGATGCCGGCCCAGACGAAACCTGTCAGGCTGAAGACCACGAAAATCGCGCGCCACGGCACGTGCCATTCCGAGATCAGAACCCCCACCAGCAAGGGCGTGACCGCACCCGCCGTGTAGGCCCCCGCGAAGAAAATGCCCTTGATGGTTCCCCGTTCCCGCAGCGGCACCCAGCGGGAGAAGACCCGGGCGACACAGGGCCAAGCCCCGGCCTCGCCGACACCGAAGAGAAAGCGGATGGTCAGCATCGATCCGTAGTTGAAAGCTCCCGCTGTCGCCATGGTGAAGACCGACCACCAGACCACAATCCGGGTGAGAATGGTCCGGGTCCCCCGTCGGTCAGCCCACCACGCGGTGGGAATCTCAAAAATGGCATACGCCAGGGCGAAAGCACTGAACACCGCGCCCATCTGATCGATCGAGAGCCCGAGATCCTGACGAATGAGATGGGCCATCGCCCCGATGCAGGCGCGATCGAGATAGGTGATCATCGCCAGCGTCACCATGAAGACAACGACGACATAACGGGTGCGGGTCGGGGTCATGATCTCGTGGGGAATTCTCCTTTGGGGCGTCTCGGTCGGGAGGGTATTCCTGCCATGCCAGGGAGCGGGTGGCAAGACCGGAAAGCCATTCCTGTTCCATCCCAGCCCCCTCACCACTCATCCCGCCTGGAGAGAATCGAGAGTCACGAGATTCTCCTCGACAGCTGGAGAGCCTTCCAGTGAAATGGGCCGGAACCATCCATTCCAACCATGAAAATCTGCCGCACCCTTGTTCTCGCTCTTGCCGCTTTTCCAGCCACCGGTGAGGAGCCGGGCAAACAGGTGCCTGCGCCGATCCCGGGGGTTGATCAACTCCTGCGTCATCCGATCCTGACACCCGGGCTCCCGGTCGCTGAAGCCCAGACCTACTGCGGGAAGAAAGTGCCCGCCATGCCCGCGTTGACAACACTCGCGACATGGCAGGCCTTCGCCACCCGGACCCGACAGGACGTGTTGGAAAACATCGTGTTCCGCGGTGAGACCGCCCGGAAATGGCGAGACACTCCCGGCAAGGTCGAGTGGCAGGAGACGATTCAGGGAGGTCCCGGTTACCACATCCGCAAAGTGCGCTACGAGGCCCTGCCCGGACTCTGGATTCCAGCCTTGCTCTACCATCCGGAAAAAACCCCGGACCGGATGCCTCTCTACCTCGCGGTGAACGGCCATGATGGCACCGGCAAAGCCGCCACCTACAAGCAGATCCGCTGCATCAATCTCGCGAAACGCGGCGTGGCCTGTCTCAATGTGGAATGGATCGGCATGGGACAATTGCGCGGGGAGGGATTCACCCACGCCCGCATGAACCAGCTTGATCTCTGCGGAGTGAGCGGTCTGGCGCCCCACTATCTCGCCATGTCACGCGGCATCGATCTCCTGCTCGCCCTGCCGAATGCGGACGCCTCCCGGATGGCGGTGAGCGGCCTCTCCGGTGGCGGCTGGCAGACCATCACCATCAGCTCTCTCGACACGCGGGTCACCCTCTGCAATCCCGTCGCGGGTTATTCGAGCTTTCGGACCCGGGCGGAATTCCCCAGTGATCTGGGCGACTCGGAACAGACGCCCAACGACCTCGCCACGGTGGCGGACTACGCCCACCTCACCGCCATGCTGGGAGGCAGGGCCGCCTTGCTCACTTACAATGCGAAGGACAATTGCTGTTTCGCCGCGGACCATGCCCTGCAACCTCTCCTCGACGCCGCGGAACCTGTCTTCAAACTCTACGGGCAACCCGATCGCCTGCGCTGGCACATCAACACCGATCCCGGGACGCACAATTACGAGATCGACAACCGCCAGGCCTTCTACCGAATGGTGGGAGAGGTGTTTTTTCCGGGTGACGCCGCGTTCGACGCCACCGAAATCCCCTGCGATGGCGAACTCAAGGGACGTCCTGAGCTCGACGTGCCCCTGCCGGAAACCAACCTTGATTTCCACCAACTCGCCCTCGCGGCCAGTCAGGGTCTTCCCCGCAAGTCAGTGACCGCGACGCGGGAAGACCTCGGCCGGTTGGTGAAACACCAGGACTTCACCGTCGTTGCCAAACAGACGGGAACGGAAACCCGCGACGGCACGAACGCGGTCTTCTGGACGCTTCGCCTTTCCGACACCTGGAGCGTCCCCGTCACCGAGCTGACCCGGGGGACTCCGATCGGCACCACCCTTCTGCTCGCTGACGAAGGCCGCCAGAGCGCCGGAGCCGAGACCGAGGCCCTCCTCGCCGCCGGGCAGCGTGTTCTCGCGGTGGATCCCTTCACCCTTGGGGAGTCCGCCATGGGGGGACGCACCTATTTGTATGCCCTGCTCGTGGCCACCGTGGGAGACCGGGCCCTGGGCATCGAATCTGGACAGATCGCCGCTGCTGCGCATTGGGCGCGGGAACAATTCCGGACCAAACCCGCGCTCCGCTCCCTGGGGCCCCGCACCGGTCTGGCCGGGCTCGTCGCCGCCGCCATGGATCCCGCCGCCATCGGTCCACGGCATCCCACGCAACAGCTGGAATCGCTTCAGGAAATCCTCCGCTTCAACTGGACCGTCTCCGAAAAGCCCGAGTTGTTCTGCTTCGGCCTGCTGGAATCCTTCGACATTCCCCAATTGGAAACGCTCGCCACCCCCTGATTCCGGTCTCAGGGCCTCTCAATGGAACCGGAGGACCACGAAATCATTGTTGTCCAAGGGCAGTGAGAACCTGACCTCCTGGGGCGTGGTTTGGGTGAAGGCAATCTCCCCGCGCAGCACGGACTCCACTCGCGCCACTGGCCGGGTTACAGCGACCCGCAGGGCAAGTTCCTCAATGGGCTGGAGCGTGTAATTGGCCAGGGGAATCAGGATGCCTTTTTCCCCGGGCAGATAAGGGGCATCCACGAGCGGTTGGCTGCACCCTACCGGAGGCCTGACTCCGGCCTGACGCGCCGGACCCAGAATCAGATCCCGGACACCGTCGGGAAATTGCCAGGGATTGCTGCTCCGCTCCAACAGGAGAGAGGCGCTTATTTCCGCGCCGGCCAGGGGCGATCCCTCGTCGACTTTCTTCTGCAGGAGGTTGCGGGCTTCCAGAGCAGGTTTGATGTAGCCCAAGGCCGGCAGAAATCCGGCGCAGAAAACCGTCCCTTTGCCCGCACCGCCCCGCACCAGGGCCGGACTCCCGTCCTGAAAGGTGGCGATGGTTTCCGCACCGGGCATAGCTTCCAGTGTTTGCCGGACCGACAGCACCTGGGCTTGTCCTTCTTTCCATGCCACCGTGTCCTTGGCGTTCAGGGTCGCCAGGTAACGCCCGGAGGATCGGAAAGGCTGGAACTCCTCCGTCGGGCCCCGCTTGGCGGGAAGGATCCCGTCAAGCACCGCCATGGGCCGGTCGAATTCATCCCGCTCGGCGGCGCCGACGGTGAGCCAGAGCGTTCCGCCAGCCCTGACCCAATCCTTCAACTTCTCCGCCGCCGCCCGGGTAAGGTTCGGTCCGGACAGATAACAAACACGATAAGCATTGAGAAAATCGCGCTCCACCTGGCGCTCCGCCACCACATCCACCGGCACCTGGGCGTGTGCCAGGGCCATCCAGGTGTGCATGCGGTCGAAACCGCTGGCGAAGTTCCGGTCCACCGTCCAGGCGTCACTGGAGGAACTGTAGAGCAGGGCCACTTCCGCCGGCGCCGGCATCGCGGGCAGGAGCAGGTCTTCCACGGCGCCGATCTCACGGGTGATGGCGGCATTCGCGGTCCAGGTCTCCGGTTTGCCCTGCCAGACATGGCTCCGCCAGTAGGGACCTCCCTCGTGCGTTGCCCAGGTCGGCCCATAACAGAAATTGTTGAAAATCTTCACCCCCCGCGCGACTTCACTGGTGGCCTTGAGCTTGATATCCCAGCTTTTGCGTCCGGCATGGGCGACCAGATGATGCGCGATCACCTGCCCCCGTTCCCGGGCCGCGGCCCTCATCAGATCGACATTGAAAGCAGCGCACTGATAGGAGGAGGCCCCGTTCGCCCAGTCCTCTCCCCAGATGGCATTCTGATCGGGCGAGTCGAGCAACTCAAAGTAGTCCACGCCCTGCAGGCAGAAATTTGCCCCGTAGACCGCCCCATCGCTGAAGTTGGCCAACACCGGAAACCTCCCCCCGTAAGCCTCTTCCGCCAGTTTGCGTTGGACCGCCATGAAGTCCCCCAAGGCCCGGGTCCGGAAGCGCTGGGAGTAGAGATAAAGCGCGGGATATTGACTCTTCTGTTCGCCGGTCACGATCTTGACCTCGTCCCAACTGCCCACCAGCAGATCGGAAGGTGCCATTCCCAATCCTTTGAGCCAGGAGCGGAAGGCCTCTCCGTAGGCAGGATCGCCCGAGCAGACTTCGAGCGACTGTCCCGTGGGCTCGTCCGTCAATTCACAAAACACCAGGTTTCCCACCTTACCACCATCCTGAGAAAAGGCCGCCGCATCCCTTTGGAACTTGGCGCGCATCTTCTCCAGATCTGGCTGGCAGTAGGACTGGTTTTTCATCAGCCAGGCTCCCCCGACATGGCGCAGATGGCTGTCGGTGAAACCGAAGTAGTCCAACGTTTTCCTCTCCCGTGCCCGCACCCGCGCGTCGGGCGGGGTGAAACTGTTGTCGATGCTCGCACTGACGAAGAAAGGAAACGAGGACAGCGGTTTCCCGTGCGTTGGCCAGGCATGGGCATCAGCCAGTTGCCCGGTGGCATCCGCAATTTCCTGGTCGGTTTTGAGGAGCGCGAGGTTTTCCGCAGTCAGGAGATTGGGCGGGGTGAAAATGGCCACGGTTCCCGGCCGGTTGTCGACCGTGAGAGTCCGCACGATCGACTTTTCGTCCGGCTCTGTGGCGAATTCGAAGGTGGCCCGCAACCCATCCGCATACTCCGTGTAGGCATGGCGGGCGGTGATATGCAACATGGCCCCCGAATCCTGGTAAATCATCGGGGTGAGATTGCACCAGGGCGTGCGTTCCCCCGCCCCGAGGCGGTCGGTCTTGTTCGGGGCGATCCCCGGCACGGCGCCGGCCTTACCCAATGAGTAGTGCTGGTACCAGTCGGCATGATAGTGATCGGCGAAAATGTGGATGTAAGCCGGTTGGTTGTAGCCTTCGCCCAGAGTGACCCGCAGATAGGTTTGGGCACCGTAGTTCAAATGGTTGGGCACCAGCTTGTCATCCATGGTCAGCAGCAGGCAGTCGACGAGCCGGGCAATGCCACCGGCGTTTTTGTTTTCGTGCTTGCTCAGCCTGATCGTCACCGGCCCCTCCGGCAGGTCGGCCTCGAAGGAACTCCAGGTCATCAGATCACGGGCCGATCCGCCCTGGAACTCCCCGTCAAAGAGCGCGTCGCCCAGCACCCGATCGCCAGCGAGTGCGGTGACGTGGAATGGTCCCCGCCATTTGGGAT
>JADZAX010000055.1 GCA_020852405.1 Verrucomicrobiales bacterium | reverse complement strand
GCGAAGAAGCTGGCGCGGTCCACGCGGGCGAGGCAGTCTTCCGTCCAGTCGAGCACTTCTTCGAGGTCGAGGGCGCGGACTTTTTTCGGATCGCCAGCGAGCTGGACGAACAGGGTGCGCAGGATGGGCAGGCCGAGGTATTGTGCGGAGAGCCGCCACTGGAAGCGGTCAGTGGTTTTGCTGTGCTCTTCATGCCAGAGGACCCAGGCGGAGAAGATGCCGTAGAAGAGGGTCTGGATGAGGGTGGATTGGAAGAAGTGGACGCCTTTCTCCCCCTCAAAGCGGACGCCGAGGGCCTCGCTGAGGGCATTCTTCACCGGCTCCAGCGTGCCCATGGGGGCGATCTCGATGCGGGCGCGGGCCTCGCGGGCATAACTGGCGAGGTAGAGCGCCAAATCCTGCGGCGTGGCGATGCGGGCGGTGCTGAGCAGCGCACGGCGGAGGAACTGCCAGAGGCGCTCGTGCTCGGGGTGCTTCGGGTCGTTGCGGACGGTGTGGGTCTTGTCCCAGAACTCCTTGGCACTGGGGGCGATGCTGTAACGCTCTCCCGCCACCGCTTTGCCACCGCGCCAGGACCAGAGGGCGAAGGAGCGGTAGTTCGTGAGGAGGATCTGGCCGTAGTGCTCCAGGTAGTTCCGCACCTGCGGGCTGCTTTCAAAGGAGGAGAGGTCGGCATCGAGCGCCTTTACCTCGATGACGCCGCGCTCGGGCTTCACCTTGCCGAAGAGAGTTTCGTTGTCGTGGCCGTATCGTTTGAGTTCCTTCGCGGAGAAGAGGCCGCCATCCGGAATGCCCGCGCCGTTGTTTGACGGATGAATGACGGCGGTGATCTTCGGCTTCAAGGAATCACCGACGGCGTTGAGGAGCTTTGACAATGCCGGATAGCCGCTGGTCTCGGGCACACTGACGCCAGAGATGAGGTAAAGCTCGTGCAGGTAATCGGCGACGGGGTGGGACATGCGTGGTTCCATCAAACCTTGATGCAAGCGAAGAGGCAAGTTCGATTGAGCAGGATACGGAAATTATTGGCGCAATTTCCGCGTGAGCGATAGGCTTGACTCTGGAGATCAAGTTGAGGGCCGGTAATATTTGAGCAGGCACGCTGCAAAGCGAATTGCCGCATCCTGGCATTAAGTCTTCGTAGCCGTCGTTAGATATTCTTCAGAGGCCGTGCCCACGTTGTTTTTCTCTCCGCGATGAGTTCATCGTTTCGTTAGCGGGATCCACTCAAGGAAGGTTCTTGCCGCATTTTTGGATTATTCACCCAAGCGTCACCGTGGCCGCCCCGAGCCCGGAATAGGCGGAGGGATCGCAGGTCAACAGAATGACTTGCAGGCCCCTCCTGGCCGCGAGATCGAGCATCCGCTGGAGGGTCCGGACGCGTTCGGGATCGGAATGGGTGAAGGCATCGTCGAACACGATCGGCAGGGAGCCATCATGGTCGGCGGCCAGGATCTCCGCCATGGCGAGACGAAAGGCGGCGGCGACCTGCTCCCGGGTACCACCGCTCAGGGTGTCGAAATCAAAGGCCGTTCCACTCCGGGAAAGCACCGGCTTTTCGAACCGACCCTCTGTCAGAACGACCCCGACACTGGCTTCATTGCCGAACAACTGGCGAAGGTATCCGCTCACTTTGTCGGCCAAGGGAAACGTGAATTGGTGGGCCAGCTGACGCTGCTCGGCCGCGAACAGTTCCGCCAACTTGCGGATGGCATTGGCCTTGCGCTCAACGTGACCCCGGTGCCGTCGGGCGGCTTCGCAGGCGGCTTCGGCGAGCGCCAGGGTCTCCGCCGGATCGGCGCTGCCATCGCGGATGAGCAGGCTCCGGGCTCCCGCTTTTTGCTGCTCCGCCGCACTGATGGCTCCACGGGTTTTTTCGATGGCGCGCTGATATCGGTCCAGGTCAGCCTCCAGCGTCTCGGGCAAGAGGCGACCGAGCGCCTCCCGCGTCGTGGCCAGCGCGGTCTCCCAGTCCTTGCGGGCCGCGGCCAGATCCCTCAACCGTTCCCGGCGCCGGGTGGCATCCCCATGGTTTTCCTCCAGAGTGGAATGCCGCATGCGGAGACGTCCCAGCCCGGCCCGTGAGGCTTCGATGGACTGGCGCTTTTTCCGTAGAGCCTCTTCGGCTTCGTGCCAGGCTTTTTCGCAGGCTTTCTGCTCCGCCAAGGACGAGGCTTCGCGCTGGCTCATGTCGTCCACCGCTTCGTTCTGAGCCGCCACGAGCTGCTGGGCAGACTCCGAATTCTTCGGAGGGGACCAATCCCCGTCGACCGATGCGGTTCGGCGCTCCACCTCTGCCAAAGCGGCATCCCGAGCGGCGGTCGCTTCCGCGAGTTGGTCATCGATCGTGACCGCTTCACGGGCGGTCAGTTCCGTCTGGTTGGTTCTCAGCCTTTCTTCAAGATTCTGACGCTGGTCATGGATCCGGGTCGCCGCCTCCACGGAGCGAACTCCGAACCGGTCAAGAGCCAGCCGCAGCTCCTGCTGATGCTTTTCGACCTTCAGGCGCATTTCAGCCAGACTGGCGCCTCCTCCCGGACTGACGCGGAGCCGGGTGCCCTCGCCGACAAGGACTTCCGCGTCCTCGGTGATGACCCGGCGCTCCCCCACCGCCAGGTGCCCGCCGGATACTTTCACCGGAAGATCGGAGCATTCCAGAGTGATGCCGGCAGCCATCGCATCGAGGGCGATCCGGGACTGGGCGAGCGAAGTGTCCAAAGCCTGCAACGAGGTCAGAGCCTTTTTGTCGATCTCCGCCAACCGTGCCAGCTCCGATTGCAGTTCCTGCCGGGTTTTGCGGAGCTCGGCCACCTGTTTTGCGGCTTCCTCCAAGCGGCCTTGCTGCGCCTCCGTTGCGAATTTATCTCTCCAGGCCTTGGCCAGATCGAGCCGGGCCCGGGCCTTTCGCAAGTTAGCCTCCAACTGTCGGCAGGCGTCCACCGCGGCATTGGACAGCCGCTTCCGCCCAGCGACATCCTGTTCCATCTGTGCGATCGATTCCTCCTCCGGAGCCAAGGAGGATTCGGCCTGACGGATATCCTCACCCACCACAAGGATCTCTTGGTCGGCTTTGAGCAAGGCCTCGTGAACGGCCACAGACTGGGCCAGATCTTTTTCCTGAAGTTCGGCCTGATGTTTGAGTTGCCGGGCCTGACCGAGACGGCCTTCGGTGTCAGCCTTGGCTTTGGCGAGTTCTGTCAGCTCGCCTGATTTTTCCCGGACCGTGCGGTCAGCGGTGGTGAAATCCTTCACGGCCTGCTCCAGTCTGGAAGCCTGGTCTCTGGCGGCAAGCCACCCGGCCTCCGCCGCTTCGAACGCTTTGATGGCTTTGTCGAGTTCGGAGTTTGCCCGGGGAGTGCCCCGCCCCACGAACAGTGCGTCCATGGCTTTGGCGAAACCACCGGCGACCCGGCGGTCGAGCTCCGACTCCATGACCACGGCGCCGCCTTCCTCCTTGAGATGGGCCAGCAGGGAATCCCGCTGATCATCGGCATGGCTCGCGGGATTGTCCCCGCCCCGCCCCTGCCAGACCCAGAGATGCCCCCATTGCGAGGCGGCGCGGTCGATGGCCCCGCGTCCTCCCTTGATGTCCTCGACCTGCAGGATCCCGGTGAGACGCGCTTCCGCTTCATCCTGGGTCCAACTCTCGCCGCTTCCCTCCCGGGTCAGGGTGGCGCTGCCGCTCGTTCCACTGAAACGTTTCGCAATGCGGTAGGTCAGACCACCGGCTTCGAAACGAAGCTCCACTTCGGGATGCCCGGAACCGGTCTTCGACACCATGGTGCTCTGCGCACTGCCGGTGATTTTGGCCTTGAGGAACAGGGCCCGGTGCGCCGCCTCAATCAGCGTGCTCTTGCCCGATTCGTTCGGCCCGCCAATGACCGTCCGGGCCGGATCGAATGCGACCGTCAGATCCCGATGGATCCGGTAATTCCGGACGGTGATGGAAAGCAGGCGCATCGGGGAAACAATTGAAAAGT
>JADZAX010000054.1 GCA_020852405.1 Verrucomicrobiales bacterium | reverse complement strand
TTTTGCCGAAACCGGTCGCGAGAAAGAGGCGTCCGCCACCCGCCACAGGTTTGGCCACATTGGAGAAACCGAGGTCGCCATAGGCGACTTTCCACAGTTCTTTCCCCGTCTCCGGATCATAGCCGTAAAGCCAGTCGGCCCCCTGGGAAATGACTTCCTTCCGGCCCCCGCGGGTCACCACAAGGGGCGTCCCATAGCTTTTGCGCATTTGGGGATTCTCCCGCAGTTCTCCGGTCCGATCCGTTTTCCAAGCCACTTGGCCGGTGCCGGCATCGAGCGCCGCGACAAACTGCCGGTCACTGCCATCCAGGTGGCAAATCAGCTTGCCATCGACCAACACCGGGGTGCTGCCGGGACCGTTCTCGTGCATGACCTGAAGTTCCTGGTTGCGCCAGACCACCTGCGCGGTGGCGGTGTCCAGACAGACTGTGCCGAAGGCCCCAAAATGACAATAGAGACGACCATCCGCCAGCACCGGGGTGGGCGAGGCATAGCTGTTGAGCTTGTGGACCCACTGGGGATCAGGCACCCGGAGCAGTTCCACCCGGTGTTTGATGCCACCCGATTCCCGGTCGAGACAGACTGCCCAGAGGGAGACTTCCGCCATCACCGAGACCGGCTGGCCTCCCGTGTTGGCCTTGAGACGTTCCTTGGCCGTGGCCTCATCGGCGAGGATTTCTTCCGCACAGGTCAGCCAGATCTGGTCGTCGGTGAGGATGGGAGAGGAATGCCCCCGTCCCGGGAGCTTCGTTTTCCACACCACATTCTCCGTCTCGGACCACCTTTCCGGCAGATCCTTGGCCTCGACCGCATGCCCCTGCCCTTCGGGGCCACGCCATTGAGGCCACTCCTCTTTGGCAGCAAGCGGACCGCCGATCACAATGAACGCAGCGAGGCAGAAATGTTTCACCAAAACCGGAAATTCCATGGCAGGCCTGAAATTAACATCACAGATGCCCTGCTGTCATCCCCGGGTTAACGCGCTTCCCTGATGACGCCATGCCCCTCAGGCGGGCCGGAGCCGCCGCTGCGGGCAGGAATCCGCGCGTTATTTGCCGATGCAGAAGCGTCCGAAAATTTCCCCGAGAATGTCCTCAATGTCGAGACGGCCCACGATTTCACCCAGGGCGTCGAGCGCTTCGCGCAGTTCCAGGGCGGCCAACTCACCCGCCGCGTTGGCCTCGAGGAGAGCCGCCGCCGCATCCAGACCTTCCCCGGCCCGCCGCAGGGCGTCCCGGTGGCGGAGACTGATGGCCACGCATTCGCCCTCCCATTGGGCCTGAGTCTGCCCGGTGAGACGGAAGATGGCCTCCACCAGCGCGGCCTCCCCTTCCCCGGTGGCGCAGGAAAAAGGAAAACCGGAAACCTCCTCCCAATCGCGATGCCGCCCCAAATCGGCCTTGTTGAGCACCGTGAGGACCTGCGTCCCTGCCATCACCTGGGGAGCGTCGCTACCGGCGCCACGGGGTCGGCTGGCATCCACCACATGGATCACCAGCTCTGCCTGATCCAGCTGGCGCAGAGTCCGGGCCATGCCCGCCTGCTCCAACACATCGTCCGATTCCCGGAGGCCGGCCGTATCGATGAGCCGCAGCGGAATGCCCCGCAGATTGATGATTTCCTCGATGGTGTCCCGGGTTGTCCCGGCCACATCACTGACAATGGCCCGGTCGTATCCGAGGAGGCGGTTCAGCAACGAAGACTTGCCCACGTTGGGAGCCCCGCAAATCACCGTGCGCAGCCCTTCGCGGAGAATGCGGCCGCGGTCCGCAGTGGCGAGCAATCCATCGATCCGGTTTCGCACGAGGGCGATTTTTTCCTGGAGCAACGCCCCGGTGACCGGATCGATGTCCTCTTCGGGGAAGTCGATCCAAGCTTCCACATGGGCCACGATTTCCAGCACCGCGGCGCGGGCGGCTTCGATCCGCTGTCCGAGTCCGCCGGAAAGCTGAGCTTGGGCGGCCCGCACGGCCAGCTCGGTCTTTGCGGTGATCAGATCCATCACCGCTTCAGCCTGAGTCAGATCCATTTTCCCCCCGAGGAAAGCCCTGCGGGAGAACTCCCCCGGTTCGGCGGCCCGAGCCCCGCATTCGAGGATCCGCTCCAATACCAGACGGGTCACGAGAGGGCCCCCGTGACAGGCAAATTCCGCCACATCCTCACCGGTATAGCTGCGGGGACCGGCAAAAAAGGTCAACAGCACCTCATCAAGCGGATGCCCGGCCGCATCGAGGACCTGCCCCAAAGTGGCGCGCCGGGGTTCCGGAAGGAACGGGGCCTTCCCCCGCCCCACCGGGCGGAAGACCGTGCTCAGCAGCGCTTTGGTCGCTGGTCCGGAGACCCGGATGACAGAAACCGCTGCCGCTCCCGGTGCGGTCGCGACGGCGGCGATGGTGTCTTCCGGGAGGAACGGCATGGACAGAATTCCAGCCAATCAGGGCTTCACCCGCTCCATCTTGGTGAGACGGCCGGTTTTGTTCCAGTCCTGGACGTAGAGATCCCCATTGGCACCCCAAGCGCAGCCGTGGGGCGCGGTGAAGATCGCGGCGTGCCAGTTTTCCCGTGGAACCGGATTGCTCGCCCACTCTTTGCGGTCTGGATTGTCCCCGACGACCGCCACCACCTTGTTCGACTTGTCGATGATGGCGACCCGGGCTTCCAGCTCGGCGATGGCGGCGACATCTCCATGGAACGAGATCGTGCAGGGGCGGCGGAGATCCGTCGTGACCACGCTTTGGAAATTCCCCTCGAGATCGAACTGCTGGAGCCGGCGGTTCTCGCGGTCACAGATCAGCAACACGGGGGTGGCGCCCCGGGTATCGAGGCCGATGCCATGGCAGGCTTTGAATTTGCCCGGTTCCGTGCCCGGTCCGCCGAAGGATTTCACATAGTTGCCTTTGGCGTCGAACTTGTGGACATACTGTTTGCCGTAGCCATCCGCTCCATAGATCGAGCCGTCCGGCCCCACGGTGACGCCGGTGATCTTGTATTCCGCCGCTTTGGTGTAGATGGGCTTGCCATCCACGCCAAGGGATTTCTCCGGCCAGGGAATCGTCAGCACTTCGGTGCCGTCGGTCTTGATCTTGATGATCTGATTGCCCCGGAGATGGGCGCCGTAAAGATACTCCACCCCGTCCTCTTCCTGGAGCATGAGAGAATGAGTCCCGGCAAATTTTTGCGCGATCGTCTTGATCTGTTTGCCGTCCTTACCAAAGACACGGATGCCATCCGCAGAGTCGGTGCTGGTATACACCAGACCGGCCTTGTCCACCGCGACACCTCCATGAGTCGGCCCGATCGGAGACTGGCCGTCGAGCTCTCCCCAGCCCGGAACATTCTCAAAAAGAAAATCGCCGGACCCGGAGCGGACCCGCTCGGTGAGCGGTTTCAGCTCGGGCTGCGAGGCGAGAGGAGGATCGCCCTCGTGGGCGCGGACGGTCATTGCGGCACCGGCCATGAGGACCGGCAGGGACAACAAGGAAAGAGGGAATCGGGTAACCATGGCCGGGAGAATAGAGAAGTCCGCCCCTACCGTCAATCACGAAGCGCCGTCACCCCCGACACCGGGGATGACGGATTGGCGCCCCCTGTCCCGGAAATCGCCCTCATGGAATGAATCGCCGGAGTGCGGTCGGCGAGCACGATCAGGTCGGCGCTGCGCGAGGCGGGATCCTGGATCAGGTAATCCTGACCGCGCTTTCCCACCACGAGCACCCAGTGGGGAATGCCAAGCGGCAGAAAAAACTTCACGGTCACCAAATCCCCCCGTCGCAGGTGGGCATCGAGCTCCGCAAGGTCCGGCTGACGGTGCACGGAGACCTTGACGCGGTTTCCCGATACCTGCTCCAGTCCGCCCCAGACCAGCCATCCCTGCGGGGTGAAGCCCCCCGAGGAAGCCAGGGCCGCATTGAGCCGACCGGGATCGGTGTCGATGCCGAAATGACGCAATGCCATGGCCGTGCAACACAGCGTGCAACCAACACTCCGGATCGTCTCCCGGGTTCCTCCCAGCATCAGGGCCCCCCATGAGGGATCGGCTTGGGAAAAATGCAGATCCGGACGCGTCAGGACTAGATCGAAGGCTTCTCCGCCTCGGGAGGCGACGGTTCCCGGTGGCCGGCTTGCCTCCCGCCGTGCCTCCGACCACCAGAAAAACAGGGATGCCGGAATCACCACCAGCAGAAACAGGAAGAACACACGAGGCCAAGTCATGGACGGA